>CAXTDG010000450.1:0-4534 GCA_964242675.1 uncultured Chitinophagaceae bacterium | reverse complement strand
ATGAAGATTTTTCTCGTCATATTTTGCTTTGACTATCTCACCAGGATTTTACGTTTTGACCCTTTGCTATTATACACTTCTATTGATGGGGTAATGGCTTTATCGTACGTTATTTTTCGGGAAGATTGGGATAAATACGTGTTACCCCAGTATAACTCTTGCCGGAATGCAGTACCGTCTTTCTTATGGATGATAGCATACACTTCATTGTTCTTCACGGGAATGGATGCCTGACCTACAGACGAAAATTTGTACGCTTCCATCGGACCGTTGTTCACGCCTACCAGTATTGCTTTTGCACCATCGACAAGCGTAATTTCTGCTATTCCTTTACTATCATTATTAGCCGTGAAGCCTGTTTGAGCAGTGCTTCTTGGTATAAAATTTCCTTTGCCGGTACCCAACAGCAGCAGGCCGCTGAAAGCATCGTAGTTGCCGGTGGATACTTCGGTAGCGTAGGAATTGCCGGTGAGTAGCACATCAAGGTGACCGTCGGCGTTATAGTCATTTACCAGCATACCAAAAAGCGGTGCAAACTGTGCTTGTAATGGCAGAGATATCCGGGTAAATTTGCCACCACCCTCATTACGGAAATAGCTGCTTTCAAAGCATTCGGCTTTCACCACATCGGCATTGCTCAATTCATCTTTCGTAAAGGATTCTTCGAAGGTTACTCCTGCAAAATCTTTGTACGATTGAAAACGAACCCGCATGGCAGGCATTTGCTTAATCATTTCGTCACGGGTAGGGAAAATGTAGTTTTTGCCGCCTACATAATAGCACATCACCGGGTCGAGGCGGCCGTTTCCATCGTAGTCTTTGGCGTAAACGCACAGTGGCTGTGCCGGGCTGGCTTTGTGGCGGGAGTTCAGGCCCAGGTTTCCAGCGATGTAATCCATGTCACCGTCTTCATCAAAGTCTCCGGGGGCTAGGCTATTCCACCAACCGGAGGAATGGGGTAATTCCAACGGTTGTGTGGTTAGTTTTCCGTTCTGATTTTTTAGAAAGGTAACAGGCATGAACTCCCCAGTTAGCAGCAAATCTATCCAGCCGTCACTGTCGTAGTCCGTCCACAGGGCGGATGTTACCATTCCCATTTTGCCCCCTTTAGGAAGCTGTGACGCAGTAACGTTAGTAAAACGTCCTCCATCGTTTTGCAGCAAATAACTTTGGGCAGGCACCGGATAACTACCCGGTGAAACTCTACCACCGATAAACAAGTCTAAGTCGCCATCCTTATCATAATCGCAAGCCACTGCACAAGAGCCACTGGCTTTAGTGTCGGGCAGCGAAGCGGGGGTTATTTCAAAATTTCCTCTGCCGTCATTCAGGTACAGTCTATCTTGTTGCATAGCAGAGCCAGCGACACTTTCCGAGCCACTACTTACTACCAGCAGGTCAAGGTCGCCGTCACCATCTGCATCAAAAAGCAACGTACCCATATCTTCATATAAGGTGTCTTTCTTGAGTGCTTGAGGAATAAACGAACCGTTTTTGTTTTGTATAAAGAATGAGCCATTGCTACCTCTTGCCGCACCTATGAAGAAGTCCTCCAATCCATCGCCGTTTACGTCACCTACCGCAATGCCGGGGCCACCTCGGGAGTGCATATGTGGTAGCAATGGTTGAATTTTAAAATCAACGAACTCATTTTCTGTATGAGTAAAATTTAATCCATTGACTCCGGTGATGCTGGTGAAAAGCGGTGGTGTTTTTTTTTCGTCTTCAATGGTTTTTTGCTGTGGTACAACAGTTGGTTTGTAAGTGATGTGAATAGTTTGATTTGCTTTCACCTGTCTTTCAATTTGTGCCTTTCCATCCGGCCAAATGATTCTAATACTATCTACCGTTATACTTTTTCCTAAACCAAAATGCAGTACTGGTTCCATGCTGGATTCGAAACCCCGGTACGGGTTCATTTCTTCCATCTGCATTCCGCCTTTGGTATAGACGAAGACCTTTGCCCCAATAGCCTGTAGATTAGGTTTGGGGCCAGTGAGTTGTACCGTAAGGAAATGGTTGCCGTGAAGGGCCGTTCCATTGTTCTTAAAAATTTTGGCTTCCGCATTGAACTGGTTGATGATGATTTCTTCGTTGCCATCACTATCCAAATCAGCATAGCAGGCACCATTGGAGAAGCCCGGTTCGGTGAAGCCCCAGTCCTCACTGCGCTTGGTAAACGTGAGATTGCCATTGTTCTCAAACAGGTAGCTCAACAGCGGACTCTTTTGTAGTTCGTTAATAGCTTTCAGCTTGTCGGCCCGGCGGGCATCTTCCCTGCCCATGGGATTCTGCAACTTCGCCTGGTAATGAATGTAATCCTGGTCACCCAAATCCCGGTAGAAGCCATTGGTTACCAGCAGGTCTTTATCACCGTCATTGTCATAGTCGGCAAATAGCGGTGCCCAGCTCCAGTCGGTGGCTGCTACACCGCTCAAAAAAGCAATATCGCTGAAGGTACCGTTGCCGTTATTCAGTTGCAGGGCATTGCGGGTGTATTGTGTTTCATAACCGCTTTGCAACAGCAGTTGAAACTTATCGTACCCGGCAGCAGGGATAATCATTTTCTTACGATAATTATCCTCCGGTAGCATATCCAGCGTATAAATGTCAGGCAGGCCGTCATTGTTAATGTCGGCCACATCGTTGCCCATCGAAGCGAAAGAAGTATGCTTCAGGCAGTCATGAATCTTATCGGTAAAAGTGCCGTTGCCGTTGTTGATGTAGAGAATATCAGACGTTAGAAAATCGTTTGATACATAAATGTCTGGCCAGCCATCGCCGTTGATGTCGCTGATGGCTGCTCCAAGGCTGTAACCATCTTTGTTGATACCTGCTTCGGCAGACACATCGGTAAAGGTTTCGTTGCCATTATTGCGATACAAAATATCAGCCCCTACAGCAGGAGCATCTTTTCTAAAATTGAATTCGGAAATGGTGTTCACATTGTCCACCCGGCTATCAGCAGGGTTAGTAATCAAAAAAAGGTCGAGGTCACCATCCCGGTCGTAGTCGAAAAAAGAAGCGTTCATGGTGAGGCGGGTATCGGCCACACCCCATTTGGCAGCTTCTTCTTTAAAAGTTCCGTTTTTCTGGTTTATGAATAGCAGGTTGGCCGTACTACCAAATTTTGGGCTACCGGCTATACACACATAAATGTCCAGCCAGCCATCGGCGTTGATGTCTACCATTGAAACTCCGGTGCCCCAGCGATTGGTCAACAGGCCAGCTTTTTCGGTTACATCTTCAAACTTGAAATTGCCCTTGTTGAGATATAGCCTGCCGGAGGTTTCATTGCCACTGAAATACAGGTCGGGCAGCCCATCGTTATTTACATCTCCCGCCGCTACGCCTGCCCCGGTGTAGATATTCATGTAGTCCAGCACATTGTACTTCTCATTCTCCTCCACTTTATTGATAAAGTGAATACCGGTTTGGGAGGAAGGCAGGGCTTCGAACAACGTTTTCTTTTTGCAGGATAAGCTGGAAAAACAAAACACCGTTAAAAATACAGGTAGTAAACGCATCACCATTTCACCTCCCTGCTTTTGCCATGGATGCCATAAAACGTAACCATGCCGAAACCTGCAAGCAAGCGGAGGGTTCGGCTGCTTTGCGACAGGTAAGAATTGCCCCAATACGCCTCCTGCCGGTAGGTACTACCATTCCTAACGGTAATGATTGCATACGTTTCGGATGGATGAAAACCTATACTTTTTGTTCCGGACTGGTTGATTTTGTAAGATTTCAGCTCACCGGAGTTGCTGCCTACTAAGGCAAGTGTATTTTTCCCGTTTTCAATCAACGCCAGCGATTTATTATCGCCGCCAATGTTAAAAATGGTGCGGTTGGGTTTCAAATTTCCCTTGCCATCATTTACCAGCAGTAAACCTCCCTGTGCATCATAGCGGCCAATGTTTACCTCGGTAGCAAAAGAGTTGCCTACACACAGTACATCAGGCAATCCGTCACCGGTAAAGTCGCTGCACACCATACCATAAATGGGAGAAAGCTGGGCCTCCAAAGGCAGTTGGTGGATGATAAATTTACCACCACCTCTATTTTCAATCCAGGCACTGGCAAAAGTTTCGGCTTTCAACACCTTTGCAGTATCCAATTCTTCTTTGGTGAAGGCATCTTTAAAAGCCGTTTCCGCATAGGTGTTATAGTCCTTAAACCGTAGCCGCATGGCGGTAATCTGCCGGTTGATATCGTCCCGTGCATGAACCAATTGTTCTTTACCAGCTACATAATGCGTCATCAGCGGGTCAAGCCTGCCATTTTTATCAAAGTCGGCTGCATACACGGTGATAGGTTCAGCAGGGCTGGCCTTCAGACCACTGTTTAGGCCCAGGTTACCAGCGATGTAATCCATATCACCATCATGGTCAAAGTCAGCCGCAGTAAGGCTATTCCACCAGCCACTGGTGTTTTGCAAGCCTGTTTGCCCGGTTATTTCCGTGAAATGGCCTTTATTATTTTTGATGAACCGAATAGGCATGAACTCTCCCACCACTATCAAATCTATCCAACC
>CAXTDG010000449.1:0-4538 GCA_964242675.1 uncultured Chitinophagaceae bacterium | reverse complement strand
ATATTGTAGGCATTGGCTCACAAAAAGCAAAAGCTGATTTTGATAAAACCATCACTGCTTATGCCCTTACTTCCGTAGCGCTGTTTGATGGTTTTATTAGCTGCTGGGACGAGAAATATCGCAGCAATTATATCCGCCCCGAAACGGTGATTAATAAATACGTATCGCCTGAATGGCAGCCCTATATTCAAACGCCACCCTTTCCATCCTATACCAGCGGTCACTCAGTTATCAGCGCTGCCGCATAAGAAGTAATGAACAGAATGTTTGGTGATAGCCTGGCTTACCGGGATACTTCTCAAATGGAATTTGGCATTGATGCACGGGATTTTCCGTCCTTCCGCAAGGCAGCTCTGGAAGCCTCTATTTCCCGTATGTATGGCGGCATCCACTACCCCATGGATTTGGATAATGGCAATGCCCAGGGCAAAAAAGTGGGCAATTTTATTTTGCAGAAATTAAGTTGGGAAAAGAAGTAAGAATGCAGAGAACAGTTGGCAGAAGAAAGGAGAACCGTGGCGCTTTGTGGCTTGCAAGTTTTCACATCCCGGGTAGCATTTGCTGAGTGTTTTTTATGGCCCCAGCTATTGAATACGCATGGAGCTGTAGTGGCGTTGGCACCGTTCAAGTGAAATACTACTATTGGGCTTTTATTGAAGCGAAGAATAGCCTGAACTGAAATGTATGAGCTATTTGGATAAACAAGCCTAGACTGCTTATTTCCATAGCCTGTACTTTTAGTCGTAGGGAAGGATTAAAGTCACACAAAGAAACTCAACCCTGTTGCCATTACATTTGAAAAGCATTATCGACACGCCCATATGAAAAAAATCGTTATCCTACTCTTGTTCCTAGGAGTAGAATTCATGGCACAAAGCCAGGATCCGTGGAAAATTACCGCCACCAGCATAGACCCTAAAAATTACTACGGCATCACCGTAGCCAACGGCATGATTGGCGTAGTATCGGCGCCCGAACCGTTTAAGATAAAAGATGTGGTGCTGGCCGGTGCGTACGACCTATATGGCCGGGGCCGGGTTAGCAATTTCCTCCGCAGTTTCAACCTGCTGAACATGTACCTGGAGATTGATGGCAAACGCTTGGATGCTAACAGCGCCACTAATATGCAACAGTCGCTGGACATGCGCCACGCCGCTTTCACCACCACATTCGACTATGCCGATAAAGCCAGCATTAGTTACACATATTATTCTTTGCGACAGCTCCCGTTTACAGTGTTGATGGACATTAGCATCACACCGAAAAAGAACATCAACATCACTGCTGCCAGCCAGATGGAAGCACCCGATGCCCTGAAAGATGTGGAGAATTATTACAATGAAATTGACCGGCCGCATGTGGTTATTGGCCTGCTGACTTCCACTGCCAAAAGCCCAACGGGCAAGTTGCAAATGTGTGCTTCCAACACCTTTTTATTCAGCGAACCGCACGGGCAGGAGCCACGGGTAATTCATGAAATGTGGGATAATAATATGCACCTCATGAAGTTTAGCAAATCGCTGACCGCCGGGCAAACCTATCGCTATTCGGTTGCGGGTTCGTCCATCACATCGGCGCATGATGCCGACCCGCTGAATGAAGCGGAACGCCTCACCATTTATGCCAAGCTGGAAGGCCGGGACAGGCTGCTGGAATTTCACAACCGTGCCTGGGACAGCCTTTGGAAAAGTGACATCATCATCGACGGCGACCCGCAAGCCCAACAGGATATTCATAGCATGATGTATCACCTATATTCTTTCGTACGAGAAGGTACGGATTACTCGCCATCGCCCATGGGCTTGAGCGGTTTAGGCTATAATGGACATGTGTTTTGGGATGCCGATTTGTGGATGTACCCTGCCATATTGGTGCTACATCCTGAGTTAGCCAAAAGCATGATGGAGTATCGCTACAACCGGCTGCAGGCAGCTAAGCAAAATGCATTTAATAAAGGATTCAAAGGAGCGATGTTCCCCTGGGAAAGTGCAGCCACTGGTGTAGAGGAAACACCGGTTTGGGCGTTGAGCGGTCCGTTTGAACACCACATCACCGCCTGTGTGGGCATTGCTGCTTGGAACTACTATTGCGTAACGCAGGATAAAGATTGGCTGCGGGAAAAAGGCTATCCCATTCTAAAGGAAACTGCCACTTTCTGGGCCAGCCGGGTAGAACGGAACGGCGCTGGTCATTATGATATTAAAAACGTAGTTGCCGCCGATGAGTGGGCCGAAAATGTAGATAATAATGCCTGGACAAATGCTGCTGCCAAAGCCAACCTAAATGCCGCTACGCAAGCTGCAAAATTGTTGGGCATTTCGCCAGATGCGGACTGGTCAAATGTAGCTGCTAACATTCCCATCCTAAAAATGAGTAACGGTGTAACGCAGGAACATGCCGGTTACCACGGCGAAGGCATCAAGCAGGGCGATGTGAATTTATTGGCCTATCCACTAAAAGAAATTACCGATAAAGTACAGATACAAAAGGACCTGGAATATTACGAAACCCGTGTACCCAATGAAGGCACACCCGCTATGACGCAGGCTATTTTTACGCTGTTGTATGCTCGCCTCGGTAATGCAGATAAAGCATATTACTGGTTCAAAGATTCGTACCTGCCTAACCTCAATCCGCCGCTACGGGTAATTGCTGAAACCAAGGGTGGTACTAACCCTTATTTCGCTACCGGCGCTGGTGGTATTTTGCAAAGTGTAATGATGGGTTTTGGCGGACTTGATATTACCCCAACTGGTGTTATGCAGATAAAATCAGTGCTACCTAAATCATGGAAATCGTTAACGATTACGGGTGTGGGTAGGGATAAAAAGACTTATACGGTCAAAGCACAATAAACTTCAAACGTTTGCAGAAAGAGATAACATCCAAATTTTAAATTTTTATTATCGCAAAATAGTGTTCGTATTTTTTGAAACCTATATTTGTATTCACTATTGCTTGTTATTATTAGCTTTTATGCTAATTGCCGAATGAAAAAAATTGCTGCCATACTGCTTATGGGCCTGATGATATTCAATGTCACAGGTTACCGCTTCACCCTTCGGTGGATGCAGCATGCCCAAAACATTTCCTTTGAAAAGCAACTGGACGCTGCCGAATACGACGAAGCTTCCCTAATAGAAATTGCCGTTCCGCTTTCATTACCTTATTATAATAACTGGGGCGAATGGGAACGCTATGATGGCGAAATACAGGTTGGCGGGCAAACATGGAAATACGTAAAACGCAAGATTGAAAACGGTCAACTGGTAGTAAAATGCCTGCCTAATCTACAGCAGCAAACCATACAGAAAAATGTAAGCAGCGCCTTTGCGCAAATCAACGGATTGAACACAAGTGATCCTACAACAAAATCTGTAAAAAAAGTAGTAAAGGTTAGTCAATTTGAGTACGAAGAACTAGCAACGGCTAGCCTCAAAGAAGCTATCATTATATTGATTGAAAAACCGGTGTCTGCTAAATCCACCCCTCCACTACAGGCCACTTCATTATCTCCGTGGCAGCCTCCTGAAATGATTGGATAGATTATCTCTTAATGCTTTCCATTTAGCAAACTCTATCGCTAAATAGAAGCTAATTGCTTTACTGTTTTCAACTTAGTAATGGATTATGTTGGCCATTCAATCGAATCGTCAGCCGCCTGTTACCTAACTGAATCCGGTATCCATTCCTATTTAATCATTTTCTTTTTTCTGCTTTATGAAAAAATTTCTTTTCATCAGTTTTGTATTCCTTTTTATTTCTCATACTTCTTTTAGCCAGGGTTGTGTAGCCGTTCGTGGTACTGGCGTTTGCATGCTAAGTAGCGATCATTCCGGCACAAACGACAAGGTTGACAGATGGCAATTCAATTTTGTAAATAGATATTACCATAGCTATAAACATTTTGTAGGCACCGAAGAACAAAAAGAACGAGTTGAAAAAGGTACGCAGGTAATTAATCATACCTATACCGGCGAACTATCACTTGGCTACAACATCAATAAATACTGGAGTGTTGGCTTCATGGCACCTATTATTAGCAACTCCCGTTCGTCTCTGTACGAGCATGTTAATACCCGCCGTGCCACTACGCATTCTTTTGGCGTGGGCGATGTTCGCCTGGCTGCTTACCGCCTCTTACTCAATCCATCTACGCACAAAAATTTTAATGTGCAATTAGGCCTTGGCATCAAGCTGCCAACCGGCGATTACAAATACCAAGATTACTTCTTTACCGATTCTGCTGGCAACCGCCGCATGGGTCCTGTTGACCAATCTATTCAGTTGGGCGATGGCGGCACTGGTTTCACTACCGAAGTAAATGCCTATTACAATTTCAATAAAGTTGTTTCTGCCTATGGCAATTTCTTTTATCTGCTAAGTCCCCGTGAGCAAAATGGTGTTTCTGCAACTCGTGGTGCTACCCCAACTGCTGCGCAATTAAAATACGGGAATGACATCATGAGCGTTCCCGACCAGTACATGTATCGGGCAGGCATCAATGCTACGATGCACAATTTTACATTGTCTGCAGG
>CAXTDG010000448.1:0-4550 GCA_964242675.1 uncultured Chitinophagaceae bacterium | reverse complement strand
GTATTGCCAACCCCATTGCGGTTGCACCAGGGCCGTACTTGGCACCCATAAATCAGTAGGCAAAGTGCTGCTGCTATTAGTGGCCAGGTGGATGTATTGATTGTTTCTATTAATGGCAAACTTGATTGAAGAAGAGTCGCTGAGAGCGTAGCGAACCGTTACACGAGGTTCAAACCCAAAATAAGTTTTTACATTTTTACCACGGCTGTAATATTGGCTATCCAGATGATTTCCGGCCGCATCACTTACAAAGTTGGTATAGGGGCCAATCTGGCTAAAACTGCTGACCCGCAATCCGGCATTTACTTTTATTTTTTTGCTTAGCTCCCAATCGTCCTGCACATATAGCCCGGTTTCATTGGCATATTTATTCAAGGCGCTATTGGGTTGAAAAAAGACACTATCCTGGCGGCCGCTTACTTGGTTAGGCTGAAAGCGATGGTAGGTATAAATGCCGCCAAACTTTATTTTATGCTCTGGTGCAGGAAACCAGTCAAAGTCAATTTTGCCAGATAAATCTTTTATGCCCGAAGACAATACAATCTGAAAATCGTTCTGAATAGCCTGCAATTTGAACTTGTAATCATTGTAAAGCAGCGTGGTGTTAGCAAACAGCTTACGGTTGAACACATGGTTCCAACGCAGGCTGGCCGTGCTGTTTCCCCAAGGTATGGTCGTGTTGAATGAACGTTCGGCGCTTTTAAAATCGAATATATCCCGGCCAAAATAGCCGCTGAAAAACAGGCGGTCTTGTTTGCCCAACCTGAAGTTTGCTTTTGCATTTATATCGTAGAAATAATAACCGCTGCCATTGTAGCTGCTATTCTTCAGTAGCGGTTTTACAATAGCATCGATATAGGTACGGCGAGCCGAAACAATGAAAGAGGATTTTCCTTTTTGAATAGGCCCCTGAATCGATAACCGGGAAGCAATAATGCCTACGCCGCCTTCCATCTGGTATTTCTGGTTGTTGCCATCTTTCAGCGTTACATCTACCACGCTACTCAGGCGACCACCATACTGGGCAGGCATTCCACCTTTTATTAGCGTTACGTTTTTAATAGCATCACTATTGAAAACGGAGAAAAACCCAAACAGGTGCCCGGGGTTGTACACTACGGCATCGTCAAGCAATAACAGGTTTTGATCAGGCCCGCCACCCCGAACGTAAAAGCCGGAGTTGCCTTCGCCGCTATTGCGTACACCGGGCAGCAGCTGAATTGTTTTAAGAATGTCAATTTCGCCCAAAAAAGCGGGAATCTGTTTGATGCGTTCCATTGATAAATCTACCCGGCCCATTTCTGTATTTTTTACATTAGCATCTCGTCGGTGGGCCACTACCGTTACGGCTGTTGTGTCGGCCGTACGGGGCTGCAATGGAATGTGGAAAGATAGGTTAGAATCTAACCCTATGCTGTATTGCACAGATTGATAGCCCACGTAAGAGCAGGTAAGGGTGTACTGGCCTTTAGCTAACGTAATGCTGAAAAATCCATAAGCATTTGTACTTACGCCTTTGGTAGCACCCATACTTAAGCTGGCACCAGTAAGCGATTCGCCAGTAGCAGCATCTTTCACGTAGCCATTCAGCGTAAACTTTTGCTGGCTAAAAACCGGTTGCAGAAGGGAAAATACAAGTAGTAAGAAAAAACAGTAGTAACGGATTTGGCTGATAACAGTCATAAGAATGAAACTATAACACTACACCTGAAAAGAAGGTTGACAGAGAAGAAATACAATTCTGCATTGATGCCTTATTTTAGGTGCTTAAAACTTTTGCTTTATGAAAAACCTTGCTCCCGTTATTTGCCTGGCTCTTTTGTTATGTATTTTTCAAACCAGTGTAAAGGCACAACAGGCTGATACATCCCAGGTTTTTACTGTTGTTGAAAAAGCTGCTGCTTTTCCCGGAGGATTAGATGGATGGCGCAGGTATTTAGAAAGCAATCTCCACTATCCCAAAAAAGCTTACAAGAAAAACATACAGGGACTTGTAAGAGTAGAAATGATAGTAGATAAGCAGGGAAACATATATGGCGTGAAGGCACAAAACGATCCGGGCGATGGACTGGCAGCTGAAGCGGAACGAGTAGTAAAAGACGGCCCTAAATGGATACCCGCTGAGCAAAAAGGCAAAAAGGTTACTTATCGTTTTGTACAAAACATCACTTTTCAATTAGAGTAAATGTATTACTAAACAAACATGCTATAATACCTATATATTGCGCTGCCCAAAACCAACATCTTATGCAAGAACCAGAATTGCAGACTCATGATAGCAATGGTAAAAATGGCTGTGCTTCCTGCGGACAGCTACTGACCAACAATATCCATAAAACGCCTCTCTGCGACAGTTGCCGCCATCATTTTATACGTTTTCCAATTCCACTTTGGATAAAGCTTTTTGGCGGAGGCGTTCTTCTTTTGGTTTTGTATGGGCTTGTTTCTTTACCAAAGAATATTAGTACTGGTATTCATTACCAACGTGCCCAAAAAGCTGCCGAAATGCGCAACTATGTTACTGCGCAAAAAGAGCTGGAATATGTGGTAGCAAAAGAACCTACCTATTTAGAAGCCCGGTGCAAGCTACTGGTAGCTGCAGCACACAATTTAGATTTAGTTGGAGTTAGTAACGCTTATCAGGCTATTGGAGATACCAAAATTGATAATGATGTTTTATATAGCGAAGTTTCGGAAGCATTAAACAAATTTGGTCGTTATCTGCCAAGCGACTCTCTAAGTGCATTTATAGAAGAAAAACATACATCACTCAATAATCTGTCGATAGATGATTTTAGAACTTATGTAACCCGGAATAGGGAGGACAATTATGCACTTACCCAGCTGGCAACCTTGCTGCTCAATCAGGATCAGTATAAAGAAGCAGATAGTATTAGTAATATTGTTTTGAGCCATGAACCAGATTTTGAGCCGGCAATAATGGCTAAGCCTTATATTAAACGAGAGTTGATGCAATTTGACTCCTCATATTATTATGCGGATCGCTTGCTAAGTACCAATCAGGAAAATTTGTTTGCTTACTCCTGCAAGGTGCGTACAATGCTAAAACAAAAGCGGGATGATGAAGCTGTTGCACTTGCTCAATCCTGTTATCAGAAAAACCCACACGACGCTTATACATTAGCATCATTAGCTATGGCTTATTATTATCAAGGCAATACCCGCCAATGCAATGCTATACTACAGGAAGCATCTAAAGATACTACTGCAATTGACCAGATAGCCTACGTAAAAGACGTGATTTCAGGCAAAGAACATTTTAGAAATTAAAAAACAGCATTCCATGTTTGTTCCAGGATTCGTTATTAGTATTCTTACTTTCCCTGGTGTGATAGTACATGAACTGGCACACCAGCTTTTTTGCCGTTGGTTCAAAGTACCCGTGTTTGAAGTTGTGTATTTCAGAGTGGGCAACCCGGCTGGCTATGTACTGCATGAAGCTGCCCAAAACAAGTGGCAAAGTATGGTTATAAGTATTGGCCCCTTCTTTTTAAATACGGTTGTAGGTGCATTAATAGCACTCCCTCCTTCGCTACCTGTATTTGAATTTCATCACCCGGAATTACTTCATTACCTGTTTATCTACTTAGGTGTATCTATAGCTATGCATGCGTTTCCTAGTACCGGAGATGCAGCCGTTATTTGGAAAAACATTAATGAAGAAGATACATCTATCTGGGTAAAAATTGTAGGCTATCCTGTGGTAGGGCTGATTTATCTTGGCTCGTTAGGTAGCTTTTTTTGGCTGGATCTGGCTTATGGCATTGGCGTGGCAGTTGGCTTACCTTACCTCATTATTAATATACTATACTAATATTTTGTTCAAGAAAAAAGCGCCTATAAAAAGGCGCTTTTTAATTACTATTCTTGAAAACTTCATAGGATGAATATCACTTACATCCCCGTCACCATCAGTTCTGTCCGGCGATTTTTACTTCGGCCTGCTTCACTTCCGTTATCTGCTATAGGCTTGGTAGCGCCAAAGCCTTTGTAGGTAAGCCGGGTAGCTGTAACGCCTTTACTTACGATATAATTAACCACCGCTTTGGCTCGGTTGTTACTCAATTGCAGGTTAGCGGCAGGCACACCTACATTATCCGTATGGCCACTAATCTGAATTTTTAATGTTGGGTTGTCGGTCATTAGTTGCACCACCTTATCCAGTTCGATAAATGACGCTGGCTGTAACTGAAACGAAGCCGTTTCGAAGAAAATATTTTTTAGTTCCAGCGTGGTATTGATGCCAACGGGTTGCAGTGGAATATTCTTTTCGTAAGTGCTATCCGCCGGGGTGCCACCCATATTGTACACATCGCTGTAAAACAGGTAGCCTTTGCGGTTTACGGTGAAACTATAATTATGGCCTATTGGTAGCGTCACCAGGTAATTACCTGTTTCATCAGTCTGCACATTTTCCAGTGTTACGTTGTTGCCCACATCTTTTAGTTCTACGCTACTGGGCAATCCTTTTTTCGTTTCCGCATCGTACACTTTTCCTTTTACCCAAAGCGTACGCACCGGCTGCACTT
>CAXTDG010000447.1:0-4558 GCA_964242675.1 uncultured Chitinophagaceae bacterium | reverse complement strand
CAATCTCTAACCCCTCCGGCAGGTGTTTCCCAATAGCAGTATTCTCTGGCAGCAGCCGTACTGGTTATGGTTGTGGTGGCACGTTAAATGGAAGTGGTGATAACGTTATCCAGCAAAACTTCCCTACGCAGGCATGGGGCCGCAGATACTTAGTAGCACCAACTTCTAATAGTAGTGCTGCTAACAGCCTAATGACTAATATTTACCGGGTAGCTGTGAAAGATCCGACCACTGTTGTTACCAGAAATGGTGTGCCATTAACAGGGCTTATCAATAACTTCTACTACCAGTTTGAGTCTAACACAGCTGACTACATACAGGCTGATAAGCCTGTAACAATAGCACAACTGATGTCATCATCTGGAAGTTGTACTAATACAGCAGGTGATGGTGATCCTGAGATGATCTATGTAAGCCCAATCGAGCAGGGTATTAAAAAAGTAACGCTCTACCGTAACTCAGCTTTTTCTATTAATGAGCAATATCTCACCTTAATCATTCCAACGGCAGGTTTAGCCTCTTTACAAATAGATGGCAGCTCTACATTTGATTATACTTATCCTGTTACCAGTCTGTCGGGTTATACAGTTGTAGTAAAAAGATGGGCGGCTGCTGCTGCACAAGCAATTGTAACTAGCGATTCAGCCTTTACCGCTATTACTTATGGACTGGGTAGTGTAGAAAGCTATGGCTATAATGCAGGTACCCTTGTGAAAAATCTGAATGCACAATCGTATGTAAACAATACGTTGAATTCAATAGGTAATACCAGCCAGTTCACCTGTGCCAAAGCACCGTTCCGGGTATCTATTTTGCTGCCATTGCGGCCTACACAAATTGTCTGGAACTTTAGTGCTCTTTCCAATATCACTCCTAATGCAAATGTTACTCAGGTTAATCCTGTACCTATTGATTCGGTAGTTATCAATGGAAGCTTGTATTATAGATATACTGTAAACCAGGATTATATTATTAACCCAGGTGGTGGCACTTTCTATGTGCCGGTAACTTATACCAGCCCAACTATAGAAGGCTGTAGCAATAGTATTACATACCAGTTACCAATTGTAGTACGGCCGGTACCAGTAGCCGACTTTACTGCTGTGCCGCCAATAGCTTGTGTGGGTAGCCCCATACAGTTCAACGGACCGGCTGCTACCAGTGTTGCTGGCTACACTATCAATCGCTGGAACTGGACCTTCCCTGATACTACTGCTTCTACTTTGCAAAATGTAAGTAAAGCCTTTGCTACACCGGGCATAAAGAATATAGCTTTACGAATAGTGACAGTTGAAGGTTGTATTGGCGACACAGTAAAAACAGTGACCATCAACCCGCTGCCAACGCTAAGTTTAGTAAGGGATACCGTTACCATTTGCCCTGGCAGTGCAGCCGATACCCTGCGGGTACAAAGCCCGGTGAGTGGGGTAACTTATACCTGGTACACCGTAGCAACCGGTGGTACACCCGTGGTTACAGGTTCTAACTTCCCGGTAACGACCACTGGTATATACTATGCCCAGGCCACATCAGCAGCGGGTTGTGTAAGTGCACCACGCAGGCAAGCTATTGTAAATGTGTATGCGCCACTGGCTACACCAATTGCAGTGGTTGACTCAGCAGGTGTTAACTTTATCCGGTTCCGCTGGAATGTTGTTCCGGGAGCAGTAAGCTACTCTGTATCAATTGATGGCGGTACCACCTTCATCACACCAAGTTCAGGCGCTACCGGCCTTACACATACCGTAAGTCCATTGCTACCGCTTACATCGGCTACACTGATTGTTCGGGCAAATGGCCTGGTGTCTTGCCAAACAAGTGTTTCGGCACAGGTAAGTGGCCGCACCCTGCCCGACCAGATTTATATTCCGAATGTCTTTACGCCAAACGGCGATGGCAGAAACGACATCTGGCTGGTATATGGCTACACCATTCGTAATATGCAGGTAAGTATTTTTAACCAATGGGGCCAAAAGATATTTGAAAGTAGCGACCAGCGTGTAGGTTGGGATGGCAGCTATAAAGGCCAGCAACAACCGGTAGGTGTGTATGTGTACGTAGTACGAATGACACTAAATGATGGAACCACCATGGATAAAAAAGGCGCCATTAACCTGGCCAGATAAATTTGTTGACACGGAACAGGACGGCGCTGCTGTAAGCAGTTGCCGTACCTGTTTTTTCTACATAAATTAGAATCAAAAGGAATTAACTCCGGCGTTGATACCGGACTAACCAGCACATGAAAAGAAATTTACTTATAACAGTTATTCTTTTTGTTACCGCCATTTTACAGGTAGGTACAGGTCAGAACCTGTCAAACAAGGGCAAGGAATTCTGGGTAGGGTATGGGCACCACCAGTTTTTTGAACCGGGCCAGAGCAACGGCCAAACAATGGTGATTTATCTAAGTGCTGAGCAACCTGCGGTTGTTACGGTAAGCATTAATGGCACTACCTGGACCCGTACCTACAATATTCCGGCAAACACGGTCATCACAACAGAGGCATTGCCGAAGTCTGGTACATTCGATTGCCGATTGTTTTCTCTTCCAGCCAGCTACGGTGGTAATAATAGTGAAGGTATTTTTACAAGAGGCATTCATGTACAAAGTGATGTGCCCATTGTGGCGTATGCTCATATTTATGGTAGTGCTTCTTCCGGTGCTACTATGCTAATGCCGGTTGAAACCTGGGGCTCTATTTATGTTTCGTTGAACTTCAACCAGAATTATGGCAGTAACAATTGTTTTTCATGGATGTATGTAGTGGCTTCTCATGATGATACAAAAGTGCAGATAACCCCATCTGCCCCTACCCGCAGTGGCCAGCCGGCCAATACCATGTTTGAAGTGGTTTTGAATAAAGGAGAAATTTATCAGCTATTAGGAGCACTAACCAGCCCCAGTTTTGGTTACGATATTACCGGAACTACTGTAAAGTCTGTAGCCAATGCAGTAGGAGATTGTTACCCGGTAGGTGTTTTTTCGGGCAGTAGCCGTACGTACATGGGGCTTAGTTGTAATCCTGGTGGTGGAGACAATTTTATTCAGCAAGTGTTTCCCTCGCAGGCATGGGGCAAGCGCTATCTCACAGCACCTACCTCTACCAGCACTTCCACAAGTACAGCTATGATCAATTATTACCGGATAGTAGTAAAAGATCCATCAACGATAGTAAAGCGAAATGGATTAACCATGGGTGGACTTACTGGCGGTATTTATTACCAGTATAGCAGTAATACTGCTGATTATATCACTGCTGATAAACCCATCTTGGTTGCCCAGTACATGCCATCTACCGGCTGTTATGGCAATGGGGTAGGTGATCCGGAAATGTTTTATATCAGCCCCATTGAACAGGCTATTAAACAGGTTGGTTTTTATCGCAACACTTCAGAAGTTATCAACTTCAACTACCTCACCTTAATTATTCCCGATGGCGGGCTTGCTTCACTAAGAATTGATGGTAGCCCTGCGTATGACTATGCTTATGCCCACCCCAACTTACCAGGTTATACAGTAGTAGTAAAAAAATGGAATGCTGCACAGGCACAGGCAAGAGCAGTTTCCGATTCCGGGTTTACAGCTATTACCTACGGGTTGGGTAATGTAGAAAGCTATGGTTACAACGCTGGTACACTCATCAACAACCTGAACGTAGTAGGAGAAATTTCCAACCAGTACAACCCACAGTCAACTACCAATCCATTTACTTGTAAAAACACACCTTTCTACCCTACGTTGCTTATTGCTTATAAGCCTACGAAACTAGTATGGCGCTTTAGCCAGGTAAACAACGTAACACCTAATGCAGATGTAACTGATAATGCACCTGTGTTAGTTGATTCAGTACTAATTGGTAGTGCCTGGTACTATAGGTATCGGCTCAGCCAGCCTTATCAATTTAGCGATACAGGTACTTACCAAATACCAATATTGAGCAGTTCACCTACTATTGAAAACTGTAGAAATACAGAAGAGGTTTCTATCTCCATTAATGTGCACGGAAGGCCCAATACGGACTTTACTTTTTCTAATTCACCTTCGTCTTCCACCTTTACCGGGTGCCTGCGGGATACGCTATACTTTCATGGGAATGGAGTACAGTCAAACGGAGTAACGATTAATTATTTTAAATGGAAGTTTTCGAATAGTGCGGCAGATACTTCCAATTTACAGAACCCGACCAAAGTATATCCTGGCCCCGGAACCTACACCGTAAGTTTTAGCGGGATTGCACCTGATGGCTGCATTGGTGATACAACTAAGGTCATTACTATCTATCCACCGCCAGTGGCCAGCTTTACAGCCAGCCCTACGGTAGGTTGCGAAGGCAGTACGATTGCTTTTACCGGGTCGGGTGCCTATGGCGGCCCTGCAGCAGTACAATCGATGTATTGGGATTTTGGAAATGGACAAACGCAAACCACTACTGGCAACATAGCAAGGTCTACTTACCCGCTTTATGGAACTTACAATGTAAAGCAGGTAGCATAAATTTCTGAATTGTGTGTAAGTGATCCTGCGGTGCGGCCAGTAACTATCTCTGCCAAACCC
>CAXTDG010000446.1:0-4559 GCA_964242675.1 uncultured Chitinophagaceae bacterium | reverse complement strand
TCAGTTATGACGTTTCTAAATTTCTGGATGCCTCTATTGAAAAAGTAGTGCATACGTTGGTAGAAGCCTTTATCCTGGTGGGTTTGGTAGTATTCCTTTTCCTGGGCGATTTGCGCTCTACCATCATCCCGGCCATTGCGGTACCGGTGTCGCTGATTGGTACGTTCATGTTCATGCAGTTCTTTGGTATAACGCTCAATCTTATTACACTGTTTGCCCTCGTATTGGCTATTGGGGTGGTGGTGGATGATGCCATTGTGGTAATTGAGGCCGTACACGCCAAAATGGAAATCAACCCTAAAATGTCGGTGCTGAAAGCTACCCAGCTAGCCATGAGCGAAATTGGCGGGGCCATTATCGCTATTACTTTCCTGATGGCTTCGGTGTTTATTCCCGTAGCGTTTATGAGCGGCCCGGTAGGTATTTTCTATCGGCAGTTTTCCATTACTATGGCCACAGCTATTATTCTTTCGGGTGTGGTGGCACTTACGCTTACGCCTGCCCTTTGTGCTATGATGCTGAAGAACCATCATGCCCATCCGAGGAAGAAAACAGCAGTCGACCGGTTTATTGATGGATTTAACAGGCTGTTCAATAAAGTGGCGGGTAAGTACCAACTGGTACTAAATAAAATGATAGCTCGCCGGGTGCTTACTTTTGGCATCCTGGCTGCGTTTTGCGTAGGTACCTGGCTGCTTAGCAAAAATGTACCATCCGGTTTTATCCCGAATGAAGACCAGGGAATGGTGTACGCCATTATCCAAACACCTCCGGGCTCTACGCTAGAGCGTACTAACCAGATAGCAGAAAAACTGCAGAAAATTGCGGAAGGAATCGATGGCGTTTCGTCTGTTTCTTCCTTGGCCGGTTACGAAATCCTAACGGAAGGAACGGGCTCTAACTCCGGTACCTGCCTCATTAACCTAAAAGACTGGGACGACCGGAAAGAATCGGCACTGGAAATAATTGAGGAACTGGAAAAGAAGACCAGCGATATCCCCGGTGCCACCATCGAATTCTTTCAGCCACCAGCAGTACCGGGTTATGGGGCAGCCGGTGGTTTCGAGTTGCGGTTGCTGGATAAAGCCGGTAGCGGTGATTATAAACTAATGGAAACCGTGAGCCGGGATTTTGTGACACAGCTGAGTAAGCGAAAAGAACTATCATCTGTGTTTACTTTCTATAGTGCCTCCTTTCCGCAGTACATGCTTAAGATTGATAATGACATTGCCCAGCAAAAAGGGGTAACCATTGAGAATGCCATGAACACCCTATCGACGCTGATTGGTAGTAACTATGAAACAAGCTTTATTAAATACGACCGCCCTTATAAAGTAATGGTGCAGGCCCTGCCCAATTACCGGGCCTTGCCAGAGGATATTCTGAACCTGTATGTAAAAAACGACAAGGACGAAATGGTGCCTTATTCCGCTTTCATGAAAATGGAAAAAGTGTACGGCCTGTCGGAAATTACCCGTCACAATATGTCTAACTCGTCTGAAATCAGCGGTTCGTCGGCACCCGGCTTTAGTAGTGGTGAAGCCATTCAGGCTATTACAGAGGAAGCCAAAAAACTTCCCCGTGGTTTTGGTATTGACTGGGCAGGTATTTCTAAAGACGAAGTAGGCCGTGGCAACGAAGCCATTTACATCTTCCTGATTGTACTGGCATTTGTGTACATGGTGCTGGCGGCTCAGTACGAAAGTTTCATTCTGCCGCTGGCGGTGATTCTTTCTTTACCGGCTGGTATTTTCGGGGCATTCCTGTTCCTGAAATTGTTTGGGCTGGAGAATAACATTTATGCCCAAGTAGCCATGGTAATGCTGATTGGTTTGCTGGGTAAAAACGCCGTACTAATTGTAGAATTTGCCATACAGAAACATGCTGCCGGTGCTACCGTACTAGCCGCAGCTATGGAAGGAGCTGTGGTACGTTTCCGCCCCATTCTTATGACCTCCTTTGCCTTTATTGCCGGTTTGATACCGCTGGTATTTGCCACCGGCCCCGGTAAAATTGGTAACCGTACCATTGGTTCCGCCGCTGCCGGTGGTATGCTGTTCGGTACCATATTCGGGGTAGTTATTATCCCCGGCCTGTATTACATATTTGGTAAAATAGCTGAGAAACACAAGCTGATGGATACCGAAGAAGAAAACCCCTTAACCGAAGAAATAGAACCGCATCATGTTTAAAAAGAAAAGAATTTATACCCGCCTGGGAATAGCCTGCATTTGCCTGGCGTATGCAGCTTGCAAAGCCCCGGCTATTGTGGAGAAAACGGAGAACAAATCGACACCGGGCAGCTACGCAGGTGCCTCGAAGGACACTACCAGCCTTGCACAAATGAAGTGGCGCAACTACTTCACCGACCCTAACCTGGTGGCCCTGATTGACACAGCCCTGCAAAACAACCAGGAGCTGAACATCACTTTGCAGGAAATAGAGATAGCCCGTAACGAAATAAGGGCCCGGCAAGGTGAGCTGCTGCCATTTGTAACTGGCAACGGTGCCGTAGCTGCCGAAAAAGTAGCCCGCTACACCAGCCAGGGCGCAGGCGATGCCAGCACCGAAATAAAACCCGGCGAGGAAGTTCCGGAAGTATTGCCCGATTTTTTGGCAGCCCTATATGCCCACTGGGAAATAGACATTTGGCATAAGCTACGCAACGCTAAAAAAGCAGCCATTGAAAGATACCTGTCGACGGTGGAGGGTAGAAACTTTGTGATAACCAACCTGGTGGCAGAAGTGGCAAACTCGTATTACGAACTGCTGGCACTGGACAACCAACTGGAAATTGTAAAGCAAAATATTGCCCTGCAAAACAATGCACTGGAAATAGTAAAAGTGCAAAAAGAAGCCGCCCGTACTACCGAACTGGCAGTACGCAAGTTTCAGGCAGAAGTGCTGGGCAACAGAAGCCGCCAGTTTGCTATTCAGCAGCAGATTACTGAAACGGAAAACCGGATCAACTTTTTGCTGGCCCGGTATCCGCAGCCTATTAAACGGGACGATGCCAGTTTTGGAAATGTGCTACCCGCTGCTGTTCGGGCTGGTGTTCCATCGCAACTGCTGGCCAACCGGCCAGACATCCGGCAGGCAGAACTGGAACTATCGGCGGCTAAGCTGGATATACAGGTGGCAAGAGCACAGTTTTACCCTTCGCTGGGCATTACGGCCGCATTGGGTTACCAGGCATTCAACCCGGCTTACCTGCTGCGTACGCCCACTTCCATGCTATATTCCTTGGGTGCCGACCTGGTGGGCCCCATCATTAATAAAGGTGCTATAAAGGCGGCTTACTATACAGCCAGTGCCAAACAAATACAGGCAGTGTTCAACTACGAACGCACCATTTTGAATGGCTATATTGAAGTGGCTAACCAGCTATCCAACATCAACAACCTGGATAGCAGCTACACTTTGAAGGCAAAGCAGGTGCAGGCGCTTACGGAATCAATTGATATTTCAAACGACCTGTTCAAGTTTGCCAGGGCCGACTACCTCGAAGTATTATTGACCCAACGGGATGCCCTGGAAGCCAAACTGGAACTTATAGAAACCAAGAAACAACAAATGAATGCCATGGTAAATATTTACCAGGCTTTAGGGGGAGGTTGGAACTAGTATACAGACAGGATTTAAAAAATGAAGAACACAATAGCCGGCTTTGCTGGCTATTGTTGTTTTAGGAGTAATGGCATTCAAATTTTTGTACCTGGCTGATGAATTTATTTATTGAAACTGTATCAAAGAAGCCTGCTGGAAAAGCTGAAAGGGACAACAAATAATAAAAAAGCCGAATAGGGCGTTTTTTAAATAGTCAACTTTATTAAAAGGGCGTAATATTTTTACAAAGAACTGATAATGAGAAAACTAAGTTTTTTGCTTACCGAATAGAAGTTCGCCTATTTTTGAGTTGCCTGTAACCTTTCGGACAGCTTCAACACATACCAAATTGACAAAATAAGTTATCTATGACAAGACCATACATTCCGTTTCTTGCATTTTTTGTTTTGTTGTTGTTGACCGTTCCATTCTCGTTTGACTTTGCAATTTCTGTAGTCCCAGGCTGGCACACGACTATCTTTCCACCCTATTTCGTTTGGGGACTTATCGTTTTAATTGTTTTGCTTCTTGTAACGATAGGGTATTGGTTACTATCGAAACGGACCGACAAAGTGAACTGGACTCTATTTGCAACCCATTTTGCATTGACAATTCCTACGGTAATTTATTTAAAGTTCCCATCTATCCTTCTAAACGTACAACTGACAGACCAGAGAGAACTGATAAAAGCAATAGAGTTTCGTATGAAACTAATACCGATAGCATGGGCGCTTTTCATCGCTGGACAAATCTTATTTCTTATCTATTACATTAGGACAATCAGAACAAAATCTACCGGAACTTAAGGCTACAGGCAACACGGCATTGGCATTAGGCGGCGGACACTTTGCGGGAAGTCGACGTTTGCTATCTTGCCGCCCAACGCCAATGCTTTTTCGTTGTGGGCAATGCGGTTGGTTGACCCAGTCGTCATTTGCGGGCAGACAAGACCC
>CAXTDG010000445.1:0-4578 GCA_964242675.1 uncultured Chitinophagaceae bacterium | reverse complement strand
TGGGGTTCATCAGCCGGTTCCAGAAGATGGGTGAGGTAGTTAAGGCCAAATCGGGCGACGGTTTTTCCGGTACGCCTGAGAGAAATAGTACTTTGCCGCCACTGGCCAATCGGGTCTTTGCTTCGTCCCAGGAGGTAGTAACCGTAATATCACCTGGAATATCCGTCTTCACGCCCGAGGGGTAGAGCCAAAATGTCCAGTGGTTACTGAAATCTGTTCCAGGGAAATCAAGGACGAGTGAATAAGCGGCAGGAGCAGGCAATTTGGCAAGAGCGGTTGTGATGGTTCCCAGTACCTGACCACTGCCCCGTTGTATGTCGATGGTAGGAAGGGTGCCTGTCAGCAGCGATTTTCCACTGCTATTTACAATACGCCAGCTGGGCGTTACAGCCTTAAGCGGTGCTGGCCCAAAATGCGCCACTTCAGCCCTTGCTTCCAGGCTTTGCTCGGTGGTAAAAATGCGATCCTTCAATCGGATCAGGGGAACCGTACTGTTATTAAACCGCCTGAATTCGGCTGCTGTTACATAGCCTTTTTCTTCCCAAAAAGCATCCAGCAGGCCAATGAGTGCACCACCCTGGCCCAGGTAGTCATGCAGGTCGAGCAATTGATAGCCTGAGTAGGAAACGGTACGGAGCAACGCTTCAATTTCTTCCTTGTAACAGGCCACCTGGAATTTTCCTGAAGCATGTGCAAGGGCTTTATTTTTTTGTAGAAGGCCATGTTGCTTTGCGCTGTCCCGCATAATGATGTAGTTGCCCGGGTGCATATAAGGCACCTTGCCATAACCAATACCCTGCGGAAATGCGGTGTATTTTCCCTTACCCCTAAATTTTTCAATAACTCCAAAATCAGGGTAAGCACAGTATTGACCAATTTCATGACCGACGCAAGGAATGGTAACCCCGCTACGAATTCCATTCAGGCTTTCTTCATAATCGGATCCAAACCAGCCCCGTGGCCCTCGTGCCGGGCTGCCGGTTACAAGAAAATCCGCAGCGAAGGCTGTGCCTTTGCCTCCCGGCGGTGGTGCCCATCTTCCTGTGCCATCTGTATACAGGCGACGAGGGTCCTTCTCCTTCCCCGCTTTATCCCAGCCGGGAAGCTGTGCTGCATACCGGCCCGCCGGCTCATTGGTGGCGCCCAGCATCACAAAGGAGGGATGATTGCCATAGGCCTTTAGCAGGCGTGCCGTTTCATCGTTCAGCACCGCCAGCATTTTGCCATCGGCATCAAATGCGTTCCACATACCACACTCCGGCTGAAGATAAAAGCCCAATTCATCTGCCGCAGTAAAGGCAGCTTCAGGAGGACACCAGGAATGGAAACGCATACCGTTTAGCCCCCATGCTTTGCAAATACCGATGATCCTTTTCCATGTAGCTGTATCTGTGGCTGGATAACCGGTTAGCGGAAAACCACCGCCATCATGGGTGAATCGTAGCAGAAGCTGTTCGCCATTCACCAGGATGCGGTTGCCTTCGGTACTGATTTCACGCATACCGAAACGAACCTGCTGCTGGTGGGCCGCTTCACTACCTGTCAGCGTTAAAGTGAGGTTTTGAAGTTCCGGCGTAAACTCAGACCATAGCCGTGCACCCGGCAATGGTACATCAATAATGGCGGTGCCGCCTGCCTCGCCCCATTTTGCAGGGATAGATACGCCGCCTGCTGACAGCGTACCCGTTCCCCCCTTACCCGTTGCGTTACCAATGCTGACCCGGATTTGTGCTGACTTGTTCCTAATATTTGGAAACACCTGAGCATCATCTATCCAAACAGGAGACGTTGCAGCTACTTCTATCCGACCAACAATGCCGTTCCAGGTAGATCCTTCCCCATCAGAAACCGCATGCCCATCGGGCCGATAATCCGGCTTCAGCATACTGTTATCGATACGGATGGTCAGGAGATGTTTTCCCTGCTTCAACATACCGAGATCGAATTGGTGCGGCGCCACCAGCGACCGATTGCTACCAATCAATTTATCATTTATATAAACATCGGTTTGCCAACGGGTACGTTCAAGCAATAGCTCCATCCGTTTGCCCATCCACTCTGCTGGCACTTCTATCTCCCGCTGATACCAGGCGGCCCCCAAATAGTGGCGCACCGGCTGCGAAAGATAGGGTACCTGTACGTTACCCGGCACGGTGTACGGTTTGTATTGCGGCAACAGATACCATCGCATATCCCGGGGCAGGGCTGCGACAAATTTTGTTTCCGCAGTAATTTCATCGCCAAATCCTTGCGTTTGCAAAATACCCGGTAATGAGATATTGGTATCGGTAGGTAACCGTTTGCTGAACCAACCAGCACTTACACCTGCATCGGCCCTGTCCAACGCAAAACGCCAGGTACCGGCCAAAGAAATGGCACCTGGGCCTGGCGGTTGAGGATCGGCTGCTTTTGCTAGCAGCACCGTTTTGGGATAGAGTATAGCCCCGGCGGTGGTGATGCCAGTAATGGCGAGAAAAGACCGTCGGGAAAGGGACTCTTTTTTATTGTTCATTATGGAAAGTAGTTGTAACCGTAAAGTGCCTGTTTTTCTCCGTTCGTTCAAGTGTTCGGCGGGCTTAGATCAGTGGCAGCACCAACGTTTGAGACTACAACAAATGTAAGGTCTGCCCGGGTGACGAACTTTCTATAGATTGGATACCCGTTTACGTAGTTTCCCTTCGCTTTGTTTCTGCACAAGAGGTGTTCGGAAGAAATTCGTCAGATCAAAAACGAACGGTCTTGTACGCCAGCGGCGTAAGCAACAACAAAGTTTTGATCGCTTTTTTTCTTCCGAACACCTATGGTCTCTTCATGAAGCGGAATGGTGGGCCGTTTACATTCATGTGTGTGTGTCCATACGTGTTCGAAACCTTGTTGAGTATTGTTACATAGTAGTAAATGAGTACAGGTGTAACAGCAGATCCTTCCTATCGTCAGGATGACAAACCCAACGTTTGCTGATTAAAATTGTCCTCCTGACGATAGGAAGGATCTGAACGACGATTATTTGTGAATTACAAATAGTTAGGAACATGAAGCTTACCCATAGAATATGACGTTTCGAACAGGTACGGACGGAGGCTAGCGTCTATTGGGTAATAGCCAAATGTGTCTACAGGCTAACAGCAACCTATTAGAAAAATAGCTTACTTTATCTCTTATAATTTGATCCTAAATTGCTGTTATGAAAAATAGTTACTGGTATTGCCTTTTTGCCCCTCTTTTATTAGTCCTGTTTTTTGCTTCTCCATTGCAAGCACAGCAAACTAATACCGATCAACAGCCCGCAAATGCTATCACGGATTCCACTGCAAGTACCAATGACGACGATACTACTATTTATACCACTACAGATGTAGCCGCAACGGTAGATAAAAACAAGTGGCGGCAGCATTTGCAATCCCGGTTGGGCGAGCCAACGATGAATGCGATGAAGAATGGGATACAACCGGGGAAATACACAGTAGCCGTTCAGTTTGTGGTAGAAAAAGATGGTCACATATCGGAGGTAAAAGCACTGAACGACCCTGGCTACGACCTGGCAAAAAGTGCTATTAAAATAGTGAAAGCCGGACCGAAGTGGACTGCTGCCGAGCAAAAGGGTAAAAAGGTTCGCTCCTACCATACGCAACCGCTCTCCTTCGTTATCGGGCCAACGAAAACAATACAATTGTAATCTCTTCCCCTCAGGCTTGTTTCTCCCAAAGCTGAATAATTCTACCGCAGGATTTTTAATCATAGTAGAGCAGATCAGTAATCGAAACGCTGAATAATCCCTTTAACGATTGCCGGACTAAATTCACATACATTTTATCACCATTCCTCCAGTGTTTCTTCTACTAAAGCTAACAACTTACACCACTACCTTTTTCTTCTTAGCCACTACTTTTTGTGGGCGCAGGATCCACCGGGTTTCGTTTATAGGCGCTTGCTGAAAGGCATCCCTGAACTGAGCCGAAGAAGAAAATTGTAGCTGCGTTATCAGGCGCCACTCAAAGCTTACGGTAAATGTTTTTGCCTCGAATGGCCAGGGCTCTACGGTTAGGGTGGTATCATCTACCTGCACCAGGTGATACATTTTTTTATCGGGCCCCGTACTAATTTCCATTTTGCGTTTTTCGGGCTGCTGCAGCGCCTGGCAAATGAGCAGGGAACAGGCATCGCACCATTCCAGCAAATCGTACAGGCGTAAGTATTCTGCTTTATCCATTCCTAAGGCTTTGGCCCAGCCTTCCTGCAAGGCTTTTTGTTCTGCTAAAAAAGCGCTGGCTTCCCCATTTTCCACTGCGTCTTTGCTGTACAAAAAAACCATGTGCAGGGAGGTAAGCAAAGCGATCAACCGGCTTTTGGTTTGCGTAAGCATAGAGAGCCTTTGGCAATGCGCCAACTCAAAGGTTTTCATGTTGAAGTTGAGTGGCCCGCCGGTTGGTGTTAGTACGTTTTCGCCATCGAGCTCCACTTCGGCATCATCGTGTTCTGCAATAGCCATTACCGTTTCTGTCCAGCGTTGGGGGCGGTCTTTGCGTCGCCACTCCATAGCCAGCTGTGCGGCTAGTATGCAATGTGCCCGCTGGGGAA
>CAXTDG010000444.1:0-4599 GCA_964242675.1 uncultured Chitinophagaceae bacterium | reverse complement strand
GCCTTTAGTAATGTACTTGCTAACAGGGCCATCATTCACTCCATCAACAACTACCTGCGGTACGACCTGTAAAACATACCAATTGCTTTTGCTTTATGAGAAATATACTAACCAAACTAGTGATTTGCCTGTTGGCTTTTCTACTACCTGCTTCATACGCAGTAGCACAGGAACAACAGGTAGTGAAGGGACAAATAACTGATAAAACTACTAAGAAACCGGTTCAGCATGTATCGGTTTCGGAAGTGGATGGCGATGGACGCATTATCAAAGGAACTTCAACTGATATTGAAGGAAACTTTGTGCTGAAGCTCTCGAATCCCAAAAATAAAATCAGCATCTCCTATATCGGTTTTAAAACCGTCACCCAGGCGGTGAATGGCCGCAGCACTATCAATATAGCGCTGGAAGATGCTAACAATGAATCAGGAAGTGCCGTAATAGTAGCCAGCCGTCGTACCAACAACGGTTTCAGCAACATTGCCGACCGTGATTTGACTACTGCTACCGCAAAAATTAATGCAACGGCTCTGGAACAAGTGCCTGCTGTAACAATTGACCCGGCATTGCAGGGCCGTCTTGCCGGGGTAGACATTACTGCCAGTAGCGGCGACCCCGGTGCAGCTATGAGTATACGCATCCGGGGTACCTCGTCCATCAACAGCAACGGAAACCCGCTGATTGTAGTAGATGGAATGCCCTTCGAAACTACCATCCCCAGTGATTTCAATTTTGGTACGGCGGATGAGCAGGGTTATGCTCAGTTACTCAGTATTTCGCCTGCCGACATTAAAGATATTACAGTACTGAAAGATGCAGCGGCCACTTCTGTGTGGGGTGCAAGGGCTGCTAGTGGCGTATTATTGATTACCACTAAAAGAGGCTCTGTAAGTAAGCCATCGGTAACCTACACCTTTCGGGGGGCAACGTATCAGCGGCCTAAGTCTATCCCAATGCTTAATGGCGACCAATATTCTACACTGATACCCGAAGCCTTTATAAACCGCATTGGTACTACACTAAACACAACGCAATACCGGGAATTTAACTATGACCCTAATGACCCATACTGGTACAACAACTACAGCAATAATACCAACTGGGTAGATGCCCTGGCCCAGACCGGCTACCTACAGGATCATACTGTTTCGCTGACGGGTGGGGGAGAAAAGGCTCGCTATTTTGCCTCCATCGGCTACACCGGGCAAAAAGGAACCACTATCGGTACTGGCCTTGATCGTATTAACACCCGTATCAACCTCGACTACAATGTAAGCGACCGCATAAAGATTTTTACCAGCATCGCTTACACCCACAGCGATCAGCAACGCAATTACACTAGTACAGACGACAATGCTATACGGGCCGTAGCTTATCGGAAAATGCCAAACATGAGCATTTTTGAGTATGATGAGCTTGGCAACCTAACCCCTAACTATTTTTCACCGGCAGCTAATGTGCAGGGTTCTTACAACCGTATTTATAATCCTGTAGCAATGGCTGAAAAGGCAAAATATGGTGTATTAAGCGAAAGAGTGATTCCCCGTTTCCAGGTGGGGTATGATATCATCAAAAGAACATTGAACGCTACGTTCGATGTTCAGTTTGACATCAACAATACTAAAAACAACAGCTTTTTGCCACAAATAGCTACTGGGCGCCCCAGTACCGAAACGGTAGTGAACAGGGCCTATGATGGCGATATTGATGTTTTCACCGTTACTACTAAAACCAACCTGAACTATACACCACAGTTTAAAAATAAGGACCACAATCTTGGTGTGTACCTGAATGTACTGACGACGGATTTGAAAACAGTACGGCAGGAAGTTCTGGTATCTAATACAGCCTCTTCTCTATTAGTAGATGCCTCAGCACCGGCTCGTACCCAAAACACTGAGTTAAGTACTGCTTCGGGTACCGCCCAATATCGTAGTGTACACGGCGTAGTTTCTGTGCAGTACGGATATAAAGACCGTTATATCATCAACCTATCGATGGCAGGTGATGGAAACTCACGGTTTGGCCCGGCTTACCGCTATGGCGCCTTTCCGTCTGCATCACTTCGCTACCGTATTTCTGATGAACCCTTCCTGAAAGCCTTTAAGCAACTGGACGAACTGAGTTTGCGGGCTAGCTACGGTGTAGTAGGTAATGCGCCTAAAGCTGATTATTTATTTTACAATACCTACAGCACTTATAACTGGAGCTATCTGGGGCAGTCAGCTGTTTTTCCATCTTCACTGGAATTGCAAAACCTGCGATGGGAAAAACTACAGGGTACCAATTTGGGAGCTAACTTATCATTGTTTAAAGGCCGTCTGCGGGCTGATATTGACGTATACCGCAACCGCACAAAAGACTTATTCTTTTACGGACTGGGAATACCCGCTATCAATGGTTTCAACAATGTAAATTCCAATGTGGGTACTATGGACAATCAGGGGTATGAAATAGCCTTATTTACCCAGCCTTTCAAAAAAGGTCCTTGGACGGTTGGTTTCAACTTCAATGTATCCCACAACGAAAATATCATCCGGGAAATCTCGGAGTATTACCCGGCTAAGGTGGGTAATACGGCTGCCAATGGCGATTATTTGCGACTGCTGCAAATCAACAACCCGTTTGGCTCAATATATGGCTATCGCTATAAAGGCGTGTATAAGGATAAGGCGTCTACCGTAGCTACCGGCGGTAATGGCAAACCCATTACCGGGCCGAACGGACAGCAAGTGTACATGCGGTTCGGTTATCCGGCTATCGACTACATATTTCAGCCGGGAGACGCTATGTATGAAGATATTAACCATGATGGCAATATTGACTATAAGGATGTGGTATACCTTGGCAATAGCAACCCCAAATTTTCCGGTGGTTTTGGGCCAACGCTTTCCTGGAAAAACAAGATCACTTTTTCTGCTTTCTTTAGTTTCCGCTACGGGTATGATGTAGTGAATGGTACCAAGATGACTACCACCAATATGTATACGTTCGATAATCAAAGTACCGCTGTGCTACGCCGCTGGCGCAAAGAAGGCGACGTAACTGATATTCCCCGTGCCTTAATTGGTGGTGGTTATAACTGGCTGGGTAGCGACCGGTATGTAGAGGATGCTTCTTACCTGCGTTTCCGTACGGCTAATATTCGCTACAATTTCAGCGCTCCGCAACTGGCTAAGCTTAAAATGAAAAGCCTGAGTGCCTATTTTACAGTAGATAACATCTTCACACTAACCAAATACACAGGGCAAGACCCTGAAATCACCAGCCGTGGTGCTGATCCCTTCCGGGTAGCCATAGACTACTCTATGACGCCTCCTTCCCGTACATTCACTATTGGTGTTCAGGCTGGTTTCTAATAAAGCCGCATATTATTTCAACTAAATGAAAATGACTCGCAGACATATTTTTTTCCTTATGGTGTTGATAGCCGGTTTTAGCCTGGCTTCCTGCAACAAATGGCTGGATTTGAAACCGCAGGATGGCATCATTAAAGAGGAGTTCTGGAAAACGAAAGAACAGGTGCAAAGTGGTGTCAATGGTATCTATGCTTCTCTGCTGGGTTCGCCTTATGGTGTTACTACACAGGATAGAGGCAACCTTGCCGAATACCTTTGGCTGTGGGGTGAGGCACGTGCTGACATGGCAGCGCCATCTACTGCTGCCACCAACGAGGAGTTGGAAATGGTGAATGTAAGTATTCAACCTACTAACACCATCGCCAACTGGACAACTGTTTATCGCACTATCAACTACTGCAATACGGTTATCCAACTAGCACCTGGTGTATTGGCCAACGACCCCACGTTTACCCAGGCACAACTGGATGCCGCTATCAGTGAAGCACTGACCATAAGGTCACTGATGTATTTCTACCTGGTACGTACTTTCCGGGATGTACCATTGAAATTAACAGCTACTATAAGCGATCAGGACATTGTTTCGCTGGCAAAATCCGGTGCCGATACCGTGCTGAACCAGATAGTAACCGATTTGAAGAAAGCAGAAACATCTGCTGTAACTACTTATGGCAATGCCGCAAGCGATAAAGGCAGAGTTACCAAATACACTATTAATGCGCTGTTGGCCGATGTGTACCTCTGGATGAATCGCTACAATGACTGCCTTACCGAATGCAATAAAATCATCAGCTCCGGTCAGTTCGGGCTGGTATCCGGCCAAAACTCTGCTGCCTGGTTCAACTCCCTGTACGTAACAGGTAACTCACCGGAAAGCATCTTCGAGTTTCAGTTCGATGCCTCGAAAACCAATCCTTTTTACTTCATGTTCGTTACTAGTGGCAGGCGCTGGATAGCAGCTCCACGGGTGCTGGATGAAGTATACACTGTTGACCCGGTAAATGATCAGAATTACGATATCCGGGCCGAAGGGGCTGCTGTTCGGGCATCTGATGCTACTATCTGGAAATTTGTGGGAGCTACCAACACTACGTTACGTTCTGCCGACCAGTCGATAGCCCACTGGATTGTGTATCGCTATGCCGATATTCTGTTGATGAAGGCCGAAGCGCTAAATGAGTTAGGCAGAAGCAGTGAAGCACTTCCATTGGTGTATCAGATTCGCAACCGGGCCCGTGCA
>CAXTDG010000443.1:0-4603 GCA_964242675.1 uncultured Chitinophagaceae bacterium | reverse complement strand
CGTTTCTCTTTTTTATGGTGCTACCAACTCCTCTCCGTGAAATATTTCAATATTTTGAGCGGCTTGCTGTATGGCCTCCTTTAGCGCTACAGAAACTTCCGACGCTGCCTGTTCAATTTCGTCTTTGGTTACCAGCAGATTTTCCAATACCACGCCATCAAATTGATGCGTAAATCGTAGCAAGGCCGCATCGCCATCCTGCTTTACTTCCTGCATTACCGCTTTTACTTTTTTGTAAATAGCCTGCATATCCATCTCGGGCCGGGCGGTAATCTGCGACCAAAGGCTACGTTCTGGTTCTACTATTATTTCCACTTTTGTAAAAAGTTATGAGTTATGAGATATAAACTATTGAGTTTCGAATGACAAGTCCCTATGTTATTATCTCATAACTCATCATTTATAATCCATAACTTCTTTAAATGATCATTTTCTCAATGGGCACTACCAGAATGCCCTGAGCACCTGCTGCTTTTAGCTGCTCGATGATCTCCCAAAAATCGTTCTCATTTACAACACTATGTACGCTACTCCAGCCTTCTTCCGCCAGCGGCATTACCGTTGGGCTTTTCATACCGGGCAGCAGGCCTTTGATGGCTTCCAGATTTTTGTTAGGCGCATTTAGTAGTATGTACTTGTTGTTCCGGGCTTTTTTTACTGACCGTATACGGAACAGCAGCTTATCCAGCAAAGCCAGTTTTTCTTCATTCAGGCCGCTGTTTTTTACCAGCACCGCTTCACTTTTCAAAATGGTTTCGGCTTCCACAAGGCCGTTCATGAAAAGGGTACTGCCGCTGCTTACCAGGTCGGCAATAGCATCCGCCAGCCCAATGCCCGGCGCAATTTCTACGCTGCCGCTGATTTCATGAATCTCGGTTTGCAGATTATTTTTTTGCAGGTAATCTTTTACCAGTGCAGGGTAGCTAGTGGCAATGCTTTTGCCTTGTAAAAACTGCGGCCCGGTAAAGATTTCATTTCGCTTGACGGCAATGCTGAGGCGACACTTGCCAAAGCCCAGTTTTTCAACAATATCGAGTGAGATCTGCTCTGCCCCAAGATTGCCGGATAGCTGCTTTTCGTACAGCACATTTTCACCAACAATTCCTACATCGGCCACCCGGTCCTGCACATACTGTGGTATATCATCATCCCTTAAAAAGAACACTTCCAGTGGAAAATTCTCAGCCTCGGTTTTCAGTTTATTTACGCCGTTCTTCAGCCCAATGCCGCAGTCTTTCAGCAGCTTTACCGAGTCTTCGTACAGTCGCCCACTCTTTTGAATGGCGATGGTTAACGGCTTTTTTTCTTGTTGCATTTCCTGTTTGTTTTGGGCTTTCGCTGGTGCAGACCTTAAACGAAACAAGGCCTACCTTGCGGTAAGCCTTGCTGTGTAAGTTTTATGTTGTAGTACAAAACATCACCGGCCTACCCGTTGGGATAAGTATGATGATGTGTATGTACAAATGTTTTCATTGAGGGTGCGAATGTAGCGGTGCAAACAGGAATGGGCAAAATGTTTTTTCGGAAAACATGAATTGTAACAGGTCTTTTATTTTACTGCTACTGTTTTTATATTGGTAAACTCCCGAATGCCATGCAGGCCTAACTCCCTGCCAAAGCCACTTTCTTTAATGCCGCCGAACGGCAATTTAGGATCGCTGTTCACCTGCACATTTACAAACACACTTCCGGCATCTATCATTTGCGAAGCGATCTTCTCCCCTTTCTTTTGATTGGCAGTAAACACGGCGCCACCTAACCCATAAATAGATTGATTAGCTAATTGAATAGCTTCTTTTTCATCTTTTGCAGCAATGATAGCGGCTACAGGGCCAAACAGTTCCTCATCGAAAGCCGGCATACCGGGCTGCACATCTGTAAGTACCAGTGGCGGAAAATAAGCTCCATTCAACTCAGAGACGCTGCCACCCCAGGCAACTCTGGCTCCTTTCATTTGGCTGCGGCTAACCTGTTCGTGTAATGTTTCTTTCAAATCTGCACGGGCCAGTGGCCCCATGGTGGTAGCGGCATCCATTGGGTTGCCTACCATAGCAGTTTTCATATTTTCTATAAATGCTTCCGTGAATTGATCCGCTATTTTTTGATCTACAATGAATCGCTTGGCGGCAATACAGCTTTGTCCTCCGTTCTTCAGGCGGCTTTCTACACATTCTTTTGCTGCCAGTTCAATATCCGCATCTTTCAAAATAATATAGGCATCACTGCCGCCTAGTTCTAGCACACATTTCTTTAAAACTGCACCAGCCTGTGTTGCTACCGCCTTGCCTGCTTTAGTACTGCCCGTAAGCGAAACCGCAGCTACAGCCGGATGCTGAATAACCGATTCGATAACCGGAATGTCAATCATCAATACATCAAAAACACCTTTTGGTGCATCAACGGCTTCAAATATTTTGAGAATGGCTTTTGCACAACCACTGGTGTTGTTAGCATGTTTTAGTAGTAAGGTGTTGCCAGCCATTAGCGTTGGGGCAATGCAGCGGAATACCTGCCAGAAAGGATAATTCCAGGGCATCAGCGCCAACACCACACCCAATGGCTGATAGGAAATAAAGCTTTTGGAATAGCTGGTTTCGACTAACTCATCTGCCAGCATAGCTATGCCATTTTGTGCATAGTACTCGCAGTTGAACGCACATTTTTCTATTTCAGCAATTCCTTGTTTAAGCGGCTTTCCTATCTCCAATGCCATTAATTCCGCCAATTCTTCTTTTTGTTTCAGCAACTGTTTGCCCAACTGTTTTACTAGTTGGCTATGCTGGCTAAAGCTGCTTTCCTTCCATTCTAAGAAACCTTTTTGAGCTGCTTTCAGCTTTGCTTCTACCTGCTTAGGTGAGTCTTCCTTGTATTCTTTAAGCAGCTTATTGTTATGCGGATTGATGGAACGTAATGGCATAGCTTGAAAAGTAAGACGTAAATGTAAACTGGTAAAACAAAAACCCACGGCGCAAACCGTGGGCTTAGTGATAATTGAAATATCTGGAAGTCATGTCGACTACTTCTTTCTATAAAGCAACACCGCTGCCTGCCGTTTCAAGTCGCTGCTGAGGCGTACGTCATAGCGCTTGCCGGCAGCCGTTATCATCATCAATGCTGTGTTGGGTGGAATACTGCCCAGGTTTTCGGCCCGCATGATGATGGAGGTAGAATCGGTAAAGTCTTCCTTCTTCAAATCAAAGTGCATAGCATGAGTGGTAAGCTTTTGATGCTCTCCGAGGACTTTATTATTTACCAGCAGCGTTATGCTATCTCCATCCACAGATCCATTGTCGTACAGATCTATGCTGATATCGGTCCAGGGAAGCGTAAGACGGCTTTGAACATCGGTAACAATAGCTGGTTTAGGAGTCGGTTTTGGTTCGGTAACGGCTGGCGATTTTGAAGCGATTCCCATGCGTTGCTTCGCTTTTTCTGAAAGTGTATCTGCTAATTTTTTAAAAGGAGAAGAAAACGAATGAGCATAAATAGCATCATAAAAAATAGGGTCGTAAGAGCGGTATTTAAGCTTAGCGGTATCTTCTCTGGGGTAAAAAGTACCTTCCAGCCGAGTGTTTATGCCTGGACTAAGCTGTAGTTTATAAGTAAAACTGGTAGCTACTAAAATGCTGTCCGGCAGCTTATTTTGTAATACGTTTTTGGATGAAATAGTTACCTGACCGCTTGGCCCAACCAGTCCTTCTACATTCACTACAATATCCTCGTAGTTTTTAAGGTACAGCGTACGCAAGCCGTATAGGCGATTTCCTTCCTGTCTGAGATCCAGTTCTATCAGGTAATCGCTTTGAATATCCTGCCCGGAACCTTGTATGGTCCACTGCTAGCGGCCGGTAAGATTTTGTGCCGATGCCTGCAAACAAAGCAAACAAGCCAGCAAGCCTATGTTATAGTTCAACTTCATAGTAGTGTAAATGTAATGAACACGGTTTACCATCGTAACAGGTGAAAGAGTATTAACGTAATCTTGCTTAGCCTGCTTTAATCGAAAAATACACCTGTTTTTGATTAGACGAAAAAGGAAGTATAAAAGGATATGCTTTTAGAAATTGCTTGTTTCAATTTACCATCTGCCATAGCTGCTGCACAGGCCGGTGCTGACCGGATAGAGCTGTGCGATAACCCGCAGGAAGGTGGCACAACCCCATCGTATGGTATCATAAAGCGGGCATTGGAAAAAATATCGGTTCCGGTTTTTCCTATTATCCGGCCACGAGGTTGCGATTTTTTGTATGATGAAAATGAGTTTACAGCTATGTTGTATGATGTGCGGTTTTGCCGGGAGCTGGGCTGTAAAGGTGTGGTACTGGGAATGCTACAAAAAGATGGAACCATTGATAAGGAGAGAACGGCCCGACTGGTAGAAGCCGCCGGAGAAATGGAAGTTACTTTTCACCGGGCATTTGATCGGACGGTTGACCCCATTCAGGCATTAGAAGATACAATTGCTGCCGGGTGTAAACGACTGCTAACCAGTGGACAAAAAGAAACCGGAATAGAAGGAACACTACTCATTAAGCAACTGATAGAACAGGCGGCCGGAAGAATTATAGTGATGCCGGGAAGTGGCGTAAGAAGCAAGAAGATT
>CAXTDG010000442.1:0-4619 GCA_964242675.1 uncultured Chitinophagaceae bacterium | reverse complement strand
TTCCAGACAGGAACCAGTGCTTTTAACGATCGGTTTGAAAGTGCCAATAAGGTAGAAGGAGGAACACAAGATGCCGTAATTGATAGAGTATTTGGAGGAATGTTTAGTGCCATACAAGGGGGAAACGATCTTCCCTTTTTTGGATATGGTTTAGGATTGGGTACGAATGCCGGCGCAGCCATCTTAACGGGTAAAGCCACTTTTATTTTTGCTTCGGAAGGGGAATGGAGTCGTTTAATAGGCGAAATGGGTATCATAATGGGGCTGGGATTTATCTTAATTAGGGCTGGTACAGGAGTATCCTTTACAATAAGAGGTTTTAAAGACTTAAAAAAAGGAAACTACCTTCCCTGGCTAATAAGCAGTTTTGCATTTCTAAATGTATTACAGGGGCAATGGGGGCAAACTACATCTCTTGGGTTTTCCATTGTATCAGCAGGGCTTACTTTTGCGGCCCTACTAAAACCCAAAGCCCATACATTATGACCGTAATTTTTATTGGCAACTATCTGCCGGATAAGCAGGAAAGTATGCAACGCTTTACCAACAGCCTGCAGCGGGATGTGGCAGAAATAGGAATGAGGACTATTGTTTGGATACCTCCGGCAGTAACTTCCCGTTATAGCAAAAGCACCAACACGGGATTAGGTAAATGGCTTGGGTATATCGATAAGTGGCTCCTTTTTCCCCTTATCATTTCAGGACGCAGATACCTGAAAGGCTATAATAGTAAAAACTTCCTTTTTCATATCTGCGACCATTCCAATGCTCCTTACCTGCAGTGGCTGCCCCGCAGCCGCACCCTTATTACTTGCCATGATGTACTGGCAATACGGGGTGGCCTGGGTTATGCAGATGCTTATTGCCCGGCCACTGCTACCGGTAAAATTCTACAAAAATGGATCCTTGGGAATTTGCTTAAGGCCCGTTGGCTTACTACAGTTTCTAACCACACCATGCAACAATTACGGGAACTAGATAATCACAACAAGAAGCAGCCGATTAGCTGGCAGGTGGTTTATAATTCTTTTAACGGGCAGTTTTGGCCGATGGCGCAAGCAGAAAGAAATGAAATAGCAGGTGGCCTAAACCCACACTTGCAACAACCATTTTTACTGCATGTAGGCTCCGACCTGCCCCGCAAAAACCGAAAACTACTAATAGATATGCTGTCCGCTGCCGGTGATAACTGGAATGGGCTGCTTTGCCTGGCAGGTGACCCGGCAGAACCGGAACTCCAGCAGTATATACAGCAAAAAGGTGTTGAACACAAAGTGGTTTTAGTAGTAAAACCAACGCATCAGCAATTGGTAGCGCTATATAGTAGTTGTTTTGCTTTTGTTTTCCCCTCCTTTTCGGAAGGGTTTGGCTGGCCCCTAATAGAGGCACAGGCTTGTGGTACACCAGTGATAGTCAGTAATATTATGCCAATGCCGGAGGTAGGCGGTGAAGCAGCCTTGTATGCAAACCCGTATGACGGGGCCGATTTTGCGAATGCATTGGCTAAACTACAGAATAAGGCATATAGAGAAGAATTGGTGAGAAAGGGATTTGATAACTGCAAAAGATTTGACAACCCAAAAATTACCGGGCAATATTTGCACCTGTACAAAATGATGGAACAGGCATGATAAAAAAAGCGATAACGTTTATATTGCCCTGGGGGCTGAAACGAAAAGCATTGGGCAAATGGTTTGGCTACCAGTTGAATACGGAAGCATATATAGGCTGGGCATGGTGCTTTCCTGGAAAACTAACTATGGAAAAAGGAGCCCGGATTGACCATTTTACAGTAGCAGTACACCTGGATAGTATAGAAATGGGAGAAAATGCCTCCATTGGCCGCAGCAACTGGATTACCGGTTTTACCTCTGGTACCGATTCTAAGCATTTTACCCACCAGCCACAGCGTCGGTCATCGCTGGTACTAGGAGCCGAATCGGCCATCACCAAAAATCATCATATTGATTGTACCAGTATTATTACAATTGGTCGTTTTGTAACAGTTGCAGGTTATAACAGCCAGTTACTTACTCATTCAATTGATATATATGAGGGCAGGCAGGACAGCAAACCTATTACTATTGGCGACTATTGCTTTATAGGTACCAACTGCGTAATTTTAGGAGGGGCCGCATTACCCGCCTATTCGGTACTGGGCGCCAAAGCCATGCTGAACAAAAGCTATAGTGAAAGCTATATGCTATATGGAGGTAACCCGGCCAAACCGTTGAAACCGCTAGCTACTACAGCAAAGTATTTTACCCGCACTCAAGGATTTATATACTAGCATGCTTTGAGTCAATTCTTTACTACTTAGCAATTGGGGTTATACAATGTATATGGGTAAACTACAGCAAATGACACCTATTAAAGTAAATTATTATTCATCTATTCTATGCAGGTATTGCACCTTGTTTCTTCACTCGATCCCGCAGCGGGAGGTGTAACACAAGCAGTAAAAACCATTATAAAAGGGCTATCTGTAGCAGGCATTACCAACGAGGCTGCTACTATTGATCCCCTGGATGCTGTGTATTTACAAGCCAATGATTTTATTATACATGCCTGCGGACCAGGTAAAACACCTTGGCAATATGCACCTCTACTGTTACAATGGCTGACTGCAAATATGGCCCGGTATGATGCCGTAATAGTACATGGACTGTGGCAGTACCCTACGTATGCGGTACGCAAAGCGGCACAACAATTAAACGGCAACCAACCAAAACTTCTGGTAATGCCCCATGGAATGCTGGACCCCTATTTTCAAAAAGCGAAGGGCCGTAAACTAAAAGCGATGCGAAACTGGGTATTTTGGAAACTAACAGAAAGTAAGCTGGTAAACAGGGCAGATGCAATGCTTTTTACTTGTGAGACCGAGCTGTTGTTGGCACGTAAACCTTTTAGCCCTTACCACCCGAAAGCAGAAAAAGTAGTAGGATTAGGAGTGGAAGCACCGCCACCCTACCAGGAACAAATGAAACTGGCTTTTGAGGAAAAACTGGGCGGTTCTATTAAAAATTATTGGCTATTTATCAGCCGCATTCATAAGAAAAAGGGTGTGGACTTGTTGGTGCAGGTGTACCTGCAACTAAAGAGAGAAGGCCATACACTTCCTCCCCTGGTGATAGCGGGCCCCGGCTTAGACACTCCATTCGGTGCAGCTTTGCAGCAATCCGCTGGTACCAATGAGAGTATTCATTTTACAGGAATGCTGACCGGAGATGCCAAATGGGGAGCTTTTTACGGTTGTGAAGTTTTTATACTACCTAGCCACCAGGAAAATTTTGGAATAGCCGTAGTGGAAGCACTGGCTTGTGGTAAACCTGTGCTGATAAGCGACCAGGTAAATATCTGGAGAGAGATAAAAGAAGGTAATGCAGCACTGGTACAGCCAGATACCCTTGCAGGTGTTCTGCAGCTACTTATAGACCGGCTGCAGCAAACAAATACTGAAAAAGAAGCGTTGCAAACAAGTAGTTTGCCTACATACAAAAAATATTTTTCTGAATTGTCAGCTACAAACCAACTGGTAGCTGTATTAAAAGGTAACTAAACAGAGCTAATGCACAATACCGATACCGTTACCGGTCCTTCTTTCTCCCTGAAAAACCGGATAAGCCGTATGATCTGGGGGTTTGTTGCTTTTTTATTTTTTAAACCATCTCCCCGCCCATTGCATGCCTGGCGTAGATTTCTGTTACGCTGCTTTGGTGCTAAAGTGGGCAAAGGTGTGCATGTTTATCCGGGTGTAACAATCTGGGCTCCCTGGAACCTGGAACTACACGACGAATGTGGTATTGGTAGTGGTGCAATCTTATACTCACAAGGCAAAATTACCATTGGCAAGCGGACCACAATATCGCAAGGTTCGCATATTTGTGCTGGTACGCATGACTACACCATTTCTGGTTTCCCTTTGGTTACAGCCCCCATTACTATACTCGATAATGCCTGGGTAGCAGCAGAGGCTTTTATACATCCGGGAGTTACCATTGGTGAAGGAACAGTTATAGGAGCCCGCTCTGTAGTTACGAAAGACATGCCTGCCTGGATGGTTTGTGCAGGACACCCCTGTAAGCCGTTGAAAGAAAGAATCATGCAGTCTTAAAATATCAGTCAAAACCTTAAACTCACAGTTTTATGAATGTTTATTTCAATATAGATCCATTGGGATTAGAGGGCTTAGGTGCAACATTGCATTCAATGGTTGTAAATTGTAAAAGCCCAGAAAAACTAATCTTGAACTTTATATGTTCGAACCTAACTCCGGAGGATAAAGCTAATATAGAGTTGTTGCTGAAAAAAATAGGATTTACTGGTGCAATCAAATATCACACTTTTGATTCTCGTAAAGAATTTGGACACTTGTCTTCTCTTCACGGTAGCTGGACTGTATATGGAAGGCTTTTGATCCCAAAATTGGCGGACTCAGGTTTTGTACTTTATCTTGATTCGGACCTGATAATACAGACAGATATTCTTTATTTAGATAATTTCAACTTTCAGAAAGAACCATTAGCAGCAGTGTTTGGCTCTGAAGCAGTCTGGTCAATAGTCTTGTATTTTCTAAAAAGTGCAATGCGATGGGATTAACGTACAAGCTATTTTAATTC
>CAXTDG010000441.1:0-4620 GCA_964242675.1 uncultured Chitinophagaceae bacterium | reverse complement strand
AATGGTACCAACGCCAGCCTCATCCGCCTTTCAGGCATCTTCTCCGATAGGAGAAGGGAAATGGATGCAAGTGCGTTTTCAATAGATAAATAACAGCTTGGCAAAAAAAGAAAACCTAGAATCAGGCTACCTGGGATGTAAAAACCAGCAAAGTGGAAACAGCAGTATTATCAAATGTTCGCTTACTTAGAAATGGAGGGTCAGTCCATCATACGCCATTTGAATACCAGATGGCAATTCGGCATTTACTTCTTCATGTGTTCCCAACTGATGGCTTGCATGCGTAAAATAGGTTTGAGGAATTTGTAATTCCTGTGCTAAAGCAATGGCTTCGTTAAGGGTGAAATGGGAAATATGCGGCTCCCGACGTAAAGCATTTACAACCATTACATCACTACCACGAATTTTTTCTTTTTCACTTTCTTCAATTCGATTTGCATCGGTGATGTAAGTAAATGGGCCAAACCGGTAGCCATACACCGGCATTTTATGGTGAAACACTTGTATTGGGATAATGGGAATATCTCCTATTGAGAAGGGAGTAAGTTCAATTGGATGGAGATCGATAACCGGCACGCCGGGGTATTTCTTTTCGGCAAAAGCATAAAACAATTCCTGCCGTACACCATCCAGCGATATTTTGTTGCCATATATAGCCGTTGGGCGCTGCTGAAAAAACTGGAAGGCTCGGGTATCATCTAATCCACCGAGATGGTCTTTATGCGGGTGGGTAAGTAGTACAGCATCTATGCCCATTACGTTTTCCCGAAGCATTTGCTGGCGAAAATCGGGTGTAGCATCTATTACGATGGTGGTGTTTTTGCTCTGCACTAATATACTGCTGCGTAAGCGTTTATCTTTTGAATCAGGTGAAGTGCATACGTAGCAAGTACAGCCAATCATAGGTACGCCGCTGCTGGTACCTGTGCCCAAAAATGTAACGGTGAAAGCCAATGCCGATTGTTGATTTTAGTTGTTGCTCAATGTGCAAGAGCATTGCCAAAGTAAGAAAAGCCTTATTATTTTAATTATCTGTTTCCGGTTGCGGCTTGTTTTTTTGTAAGTCGGTCAAAATTTTCAGGCTCTCAGGCGAAAGTACTTCAGGCTCAATTTTTAAAACCGGGATGAGCTCCGTAAGCGTATTGATACGGCTTTCTACATTCAAAAATTTATTGAGCACTACTACTTTCCGCTGCTCCAGCACACAATAACCACTTTGGAAATTGCCCTTTTCGTAGCGGACAATGTAGCCGGCATCTTCCAATACCTTTTCGTGTTTTTGTAAAGTGGTTGCGTTGTACTTCATAAGCGTACGCAAAATTAGCTGTAAACGGACACATAAAAAGGGTAAGCAAAATTGCTTACCCTTTCAACAAAAATCATGTGGCAAATATTATGAAACCATTTCTTTTATTTCCTGGTCCAGTTCAGCCATTTCACTTTCCGCAGCTTTTACCGTTTTAATAATGCGGCCCGCTACTTTGTAAGGGTCAGCAGCACTATTTGGGCGGCGATCTTCCAGCCAGCCCTTCCAGCCACGTTCAACAGTGCCAATTGGTATACGGATAGAAGCACCACGATCCGAAATGCCATACTTAAACTCGTTGATGGCTGCAGTTTCATGCTTGCCCGTCAGGCGCAAATGGTTGTCTGGTCCGTACACGGCAATATGTTCCTCAATTACCGGGCGGAACGCCTCACATATTTTCTCGTACACTTCCTGGCTGCCGCAAGTGCGTAAAGTGCTACTGGAAAAGTTGGCGTGCATGCCACTACCATTCCAATCTAAAGTGCCAAGTGGCTTGCAATGCCAGTTAATAGCCAGGGCATATTTTTCGCCAATACGTTCCAGCAGGTAGCGGGCTATCCAAATCTGGTCGCCAGCCTCTTTAGCGCCTTTAGAGAAAATTTGAAATTCCCATTGCCCGGTTGCAACTTCTGCATTAATGCCTTCTATGTTCAATCCGGCTTCAATACAAGCGTCCAGGTGTTCTTCTACCATGTCTCTTCCATAAGCATTGTTAGCACCTACAGAGCAGTAGTAAGGTCCTTGCGGACGTGGATAACCACCTTCCGGAAAACCAAGTGGTTTGTCGGTTTCAGGATTCCAGAGAAAATATTCCTGCTCAAAACCAAACCAGAAATCGCTGTCGTCATCATCAATAGTAGCCCGTCCGTTAGATGGATGCGGAGAACCATCGGGGCTTAATACTTCGCACATTACCAGGAAAGCATTTTTGCGTTGCGGGTCTTTGGCTAAAAATACGGGCTTCAGCAAACAGTCTGATGAGCCACCCGGTGCCTGCTCTGTGGATGAACCATCGAAGCACCACATGTCGCAATCTTCCAGCTTGCCGCTAAAATCTCTTTCAATTTTTGTTTTACTACGCAGGCTCTGTATGGGCTTATAGCCATCTAGCCAGATGTACTCTAGTTTTGATACTGACATATTAGTTAATAGTTGTTTATTTAGAATAAGTTCCGTTTGACATTGGTTCAAGATGCATTTCTGCGGGCATCTCTTTTTCTACTAAGCCATTTTCAGTAGCTACCAGCAGTGTACCCTGCACATAGTTTTCGTTGTGTTGAGAAAGATCCAAGCCTGCTTCTTCATCCAGAACACTAACCCGAACCGGTACAATGAAGTTGATAAATTTGAAGATGAGGAACGATACCACAAAGCTGTAGCCCACTGCACAAGCCATGGCTTTTAGTTGTGTAAAAAAGAAGCTGAAATTGCCGTAAGCCAAGCCATCTGCACCTGCAGCATAAATAGCTTTTGAAGCAAATACACCGGTCATTAGCATACCTACCATACCGCCAATACCGTGGCAAGGAAAAACGTCCAGTGTATCATCCAGGCGAGATTTTGATTTGATATGTACCGCCAGGTTAGAAACGATGGCAGCAACAGCACCAATGAAAATGCTTGGGGCAATGGCTACATAACCAGCCGCAGGAGTAATGGCTACCAGGCCAACTACTGCACCTACGCAAAAGCCAATAACAGAAGGCTTTTTACCACGCATTACATCAAAAAACATCCACGATAAACCAGCAGCAGCAGCAGCAGTGTTAGTGGTGAGAAACGCAGAAACAGCAGTAGCATTGGCACCCAATGCAGAACCTGCATTAAAACCAAACCAGCCAAACCAAAGCAAGCCCGTACCAATAAGCACATAAGGAATATTAGCAGGCTTGTTTTCAATTTTATCAATGTGCGATTTGCGGCGTTTTAGAACCAGTGCGCCTGCTAATGCAGCACAACCAGCAGAGATGTGTACCACCGTGCCACCTGCAAAATCCAGTGCACCCATTTTAAACAGAAATCCTTCCGGATGCCAGCTCCAGTGTGCCAGCGGTGCATACACCAATAGGCTGAATAATACTGTAAATAATAAATAAGCACTAAACCGCATGCGTTCTGCAATAGCACCTACTACCAGGCCCGGTGTAATGATGGCAAACATGAGCTGAAAAACAGAGAATAAAGATTTTGGAATGGTGGGAGCCAGGCTCCATGGTTCGCCAGATGCTACACCTTTATAGAACAGATGTGTCATTGGGTTGCCAATAAATCCCCAGCCTTTTACATCAGCACCAAAGCACAGGCTATAGCCTACCACAATCCACAACACGCCTACTACACCGGCAGCCACTACACTTTTCATCATGGTGCTTAGTACGTTCTTTCGGTTTACCATACCGCCATAAAAAAACGCAAGACCTGGTGTCATCAGGAATACCAGTGCGGCTGCTACAATGATCCAGCCTATATCGGCTGCGGAATACTGCCCTGCATCGAAATTTGGAAGCACCGGTATAAATAGCGCTGCAATAGCAACAGCCATTAGCACCAAAAAGGGAAGAGATGATTTCAACGTAATTTTATTCATGCTTGTTTTTTGTTTAATATTTTAAAACTGATAAATAACGGCTACCAGGGCGCTTCCGGATCTTTTAGTTGCCATACCGTCTGCATTTACAAAAAGTTTATCGCTGGCATTATCCATTCGTAATTCAGGAATAATAATCAGCTTTTCAATTTTTATATTAGCGGATAGCGTGGTGGCAAAAACGCTTCCGCCCTTCATAAATGCACTGTACATTTTGAACTGATTTTTATCACTGAAATATTCATTACGCAGGGTAAAGCCTAGCTTTTCTGATGGGTCATAATTTACATACAAGGCAGACCCCCACCAGCTTTTAGCATCTTCGTATTTCTTATTTCCCAGGTGGCGCTGCGTCATATTAATAGTGCCATTGTAGCCAAGACTAAACTTATCAGACAGCTTGCTGGTAAGTACCAGGTCGTACTGGTCAGTCTTAGTAGAATCTATGCCTGTACCACCCACATAATTTATATAAGCCTTTATATGATCGCTTGGGGCATAACTGTACTGGGCCAGCAAAAACTTACTATTGATGTATCCTGTGGGCACATATTTAAAGTCTGTTGGGTTGGCCAAACCAATCATAAAAGAACTGGTTTTGTAGCTGGCTTCTACTTTTACTCCGGTATGGAAAAACGGCCCGTTCGTAAACATGTACGACATGCTGTAATTACGATTAGCACCCGCATCTACTAATTCGTACCCAACATGGGTAGCCCAGCTG
>CAXTDG010000440.1:0-4620 GCA_964242675.1 uncultured Chitinophagaceae bacterium | reverse complement strand
CACTGTCGTTTCCAGGGAATATTTTCGTTATGCTAGTGCATAAAAAAGTATCTATTCTCTTGGCCATTTTGTAGCCCGTAAGCTATTTGTCTTAATTCAATTGTTCAGCCGCTTGTCATCTGTATGATAGTGGCAAGCGGCCAAATTCCTTGCTTGCAACCTAAAAGGTATAAAGTAGATAGCAGTGTAGCCTAACTGTCAAGCTTCTATTTATTAATGCAATCGGTTACAGTTTTTTCATCGCCTGTATTTTTCATCACTAAAATTCCCTGTTTTACAATTACTTCGCAGCCAGCAAAATATTGCAAGGCTATGCTTAAAGATATTCAGGTACAAAACGAAAAAGAAACTCGTGGTGGCTTCGGCGAAGGCATTTATGAGGTTGGCAAAAAGAATCCCAGAGTTGTAGTACTTACTGCTGACCTGGCCGGATCTTTCAAATTAGGGCCTTATAAAAAAGAAATGCCAGAGCGTTTCATACAGGTAGGTATTGCCGAGGCTAATATGATGGGCATAGCGGCTGGCCTCACCATTGGTGGGCACATTCCGTATACTACCACATTTGCCAACTTTAGCACCGGCCGTGTGTACGACCAGATACGCCAGAGCATTGCCTATAGCAACAAGAACGTAAAAGTTTGTGCCAGCCATGCCGGCCTTACACTGGGCGAAGATGGTGCTACCCACCAGATACTGGAAGACTTGGGCATGATGCGAATGTTGCCCGGTATGACGGTCATTAACCCCTGCGATTTCAACCAAACCAAGGCTGCCACCATGGCCATAGCCGACTACGAAGGCCCGGTATACCTGCGGTTTGGCCGCCCCAAATGGCCCAACTGGACCAGTGAAGATGGTAGCGACTTCGTGATTGGCAAAGCCCAGATTATGAGTGAAGGCACAGACATTACCCTATTTGCCTGTGGCCACCTGGTTTGGAAATGTATAGAAGCCGGGAGAATTTTGGAAGAAAGAGGCTACAGTGTAGAGATGATTAACCTGCATACCATTAAGCCACTGGACGAAGAAGCGATTATCAAAAGCATTCGTAAAACGGGTTGTGCTGTTACTGCTGAGGAGCATAATATCTTTGGCGGGTTGGGTGACTGTGTAGCACAGGTTGCTGCTAAAAATCATCCTATTCCTATTGAATACATTGGTACTAAAGATACTTTTGGCGAAAGCGGTAAGCCTTTAGATCTACTGAAAAAGTATGGTCTTGATACACCGAATATTGTAGAAGCAGCTGAAAAGGCAATTGCTAGGAAGAAAGGATAATTAGCAATTAAGAAGTAGGCAAAATCAGCGAAATGCTGATTACTTATATTAAGGATATAAACCCATCTGTACTTTTTACAGATGGGTTTTCTTTTTGCCGTAGGCAGGCATAAAAAAGCCACGCCGCTACAAAGCGGCGTGGCAAACCAAAAAACCATTACTCATTTTCTATACTCAAGTTCATTGCTTAACGAACAAACATTTTTTGTTCTGCTACCATTTCGTTGCCACTCATAGTGCGTACTACATACACAGCAGGTTTTGCAATAGCGTTGCTTTCAAAAGACACTTTTCCGTTGGTGGCAGTAGCTTGTTTTGCAACTACCCGGCCTTGCATGTCTATCAATTGGTAGTTGGTATTAGTAGTTTTTGCTTCAGGCATATTTACTACAATTTCTTTTTTAGTATTTGCCTGGGCTAATGTTCCAGTAGCGGCATTATCAAAATTGCTAAGTGTGAAATTGTTAGAAGCATAGTTGTAGCAATTGCCTTCGCCAGTGCAGCTAATGTTGCAGGTACCGTTGATGCTCCCCAGATATTTTACCAGCACAGTATCAGTTCCCTGCCCAGCTACAATCTTTAATTGTGGGTTGGTGGTAGTCCAGTTAAAATGAGCTGTTTTATCGCCTTTGGTAGCTACAAAGCGGCGGGTTTCGCCAGGTACCATCATAGCAGTGTTTCCATCAATTTCAAAATGTTTAGTAGGTTTAGGCTGCGGAATGTGTTTACCATTTATTTCGTCCATCATACGCCATACGTACTCAAAAGTCAGGCTGTCGTGGCGCAGGTTTACTTCAGGTGCATACCATGCATCCCAGGGAATTTCTTTTTCGCTGCCACAGTTGAAGTTTACTTCACTTAGATCATCATCCCATTTGCGGTTAGGATTGGGATTTGGGCCAAGACCAAATGCTAAGGTGTTCATGCTAGGCTGGTGGCAGTGGTTTTCAATCACATTCAGAAACTGAGGATCAACTAGGTAGTTGAAAAAGCCCTTCATTTTGGTGCGGGTACTATCCCGGATTTCTTTAAACCCTGGGTAAAATCCACCTGGAATCAGATCAAGGCTATTGTTGCTTTTGGTAAATGGAGTTGCATAAATTTTAGTCTTCTTTACACCCATAATATTCATGCTGTATACTTCTGAAGCCTGGTTGCCATCTTTCATCGCAGGCGAAAAATGAATTTTAGCGCTGATGAAGTTAGGATTGGCTATCAGTCCCAACACATTGAACATCAACAAACGAGGCTTAGTTTTCATTTTTAGTTTGAAGTCAAAAGCAGTTTCACCCGCCTGACCTGCTGGTTGGTTAGTACCATTGATGGTGCCGCTGATCATGGCTATTTTCCGGCATTTTTCAGGAAAGCCCATGTTTTTCATCTCAGCATAAAAACGATCTTTAAAACCCGGAGCACCTTCGGGATCAATGGCTTCTGCCAGATGGTGGTGATTTAACTCCTGCTTAGAAGCAGGCGTATTCAACTGTTGTGTAATACCATCCTTAGCGCCCTTCAATCCTAGGTTAGCCATAGATTTAATAAAATATTGCTCGCCAATTGGCAATACAGATCCCAGGTGAGTAGCATCCCAGCTAAACCACAGGCGGCAGTTATGATCCAGGTTGTGCTTTTCCATATAGCTTAGTGCGTAGCGGCTAATAAGGCCACCCATACTTGGGCCTACAATTACTACCTGTTCGTTGCTGCCTTGGGCCCGCAATTCAGTTTTCATGTTTTGCAGCACTTTTACCAGCACCATGGCGTTACGCTCAATATAGTCGCCACCGGCCCGCATCAGGCTACCAATCTGTAAGGTTTCGCCATTGGGCAATTCTATGTTGCGAGTACCAATCTGGTAGCGAGGCATGTTCATGATTACCACATCATAACCTTGCATCCGCAGTTCATCAGCAAAGTTTGATTCTTTACCAGCCCGATTGAAATAATGGAAATTGTAACCATAAATGAAGTCAGCATCTCTTTTATCAGTGGGGTCAAAACCGTCCAATACAATGATGGGTTTTGCCAGTTTTTTGTGGCAGTCGTTTGCATCATTTTCTCCGGCACGGAAGTAATAGTTTAGTTCTACCTGGCCACGAAGTGAGTTCAGTTCATCATAACCTTCATAAGCGATGTCGGCCATCACCGTATCCTTGCGGCAAGGGCCAGCAGGCAACTTAGGTATAAACATAGAACGCATGGTAGTTGCAGGTTCTACTTCTACTACGCTTTTGCTTGCGAATGTGTTACCATCTTCCAGTACAACAGTTGTATTTAGATTGATAACGCTGTTTTCAGGAAAATTTACCACCACAGAATCACCCGCTTGTAAAGTATAAGTACCCAGGTTGTTGTCGAAAGCCAGGCTCACACTTGTTACCTTAGAACCGGCATTCGATAAAAATAATTCAGGGTATAGTTTAATCATCTGTGGCCCGGGTTTTATTTTTTCTTCCATCAATGTAGCTATCTGCAAATAGCTGGTTATAAAAGGAGATGCTTTGCGAGTAGCATTATCATACAAGCGACCTTTTTGCATCACTAATTCACCATCTTTCAGTGCATTAGGATTAAGCCGTTGATATTGCATATCCATAATACCTACAGGTATTGTTTTCTGATAATTTCTCCATTCTACAATGTCATCTACATCATCAGGTGAAATTAATTTGTGTTCAGGTTGATAATGGCCCATATACAATTCGCTGTAAGACTGGCGAAAATGCTGAAAACCAGTTGTGTCTTTCGCAGGTCGAAAAGCATCGAGCCGGGCAAATGGAGCTACACGATCGTAGAGAATACCCGATGTAACAGGACTTTTATTTACATACTTTAGTAGACTATCTACTACATGTGTAAAGGGAGATGCGTTCTGTTGGTTCGGAACATTTTTTGAATTGAATATGAACCCGAAAAAGAGCCCAAGCCCAGAGATAACTTTGATCATAGTAATGGTTTTTGGTTTTTTATAAAATGAGTATTTGAGTACTTCTTTGGATTAGCTTGTTTTGCTGGAAAAAAGTTTCTATTTTTCTCCTTTCTTAAACTTCTTACTGCTTATTAGATTACTTTTAAACTGATACAATCCATTATTATTTCCTGCAACTGCATAGCTATTTATCTGTGCCTGGGAGTGTTTTGTCTTTGGCTCAGTAATGTTAAAAACTGTTTTGTATATAGAAATGGATGATTAATGGCTCACATTGCAAAACATTCCGCTTTGCATCAATTATTTATTGATTTGTGCCAATCCCAAATTTTTCATTATGGCTTTGTGCTAAAAATATGAAGCCTGAGTAAAAAATTGCCCAAATCGGGAACAACATTAGAGCTAGTTTCTTT
>CAXTDG010000439.1:0-4630 GCA_964242675.1 uncultured Chitinophagaceae bacterium | reverse complement strand
CATCACAAACCATGTACTATGCTTTTCGTACGCCAATACTTTTGACTTGTCAATCAGAAAATGACAATCACTACTTCTTCAACTTCTAAAATTTTTATTATGAAAAAGATTCTTTTTACCGCCCTTACCGCCATTAGCATTTTCACCAGCGCATTTGCTCGAGACAAAAATATAATCAGTAGCAAGGTTGTTACCGCTTTTGAAAATGAATTTCAGAAAGCTACCAATGTAAGTTGGGTAGCTGCCCCAACATTTACCCAGGCCTCTTTTACAATTGATGGTAAAAAAATGAATGCCTTCTACGATGTTACTAACGAAATGATAGGCACTTCGCATAAGGCAGATTTTGAAAACTTATCTGAAAAGGCGAAACAGAGAATTGCTAAAAAGTACAGCGATTATACCATTACAGAAGTAATAGCATTTCAGAGCCAAGAAGAAAACTGCTATTATGTTTCTGCACAAAATGGCTTGGAAAAGCTGATATTGAAAGTAAGCAACGACATGGTTCTGGTGTTTCAAAAATCAAAGATCAACTAACCAGGTACTGTAGTTTATATACCCGAATTTTATTACGCCTGGCAATTGCCGGGCTTTTTTATTTACACAAAATATCAGGCGTTTTTTGAAACGTATTGTTCAACGCACTGCATAAAACCTGTATGGGGTTCGTTTTGCAATTTTACCTTCTCCCTTAAAACAAGTATTTTCAAACCATGAAGCGGAAAGATTTTTTGCAACGGCTGGCAGCAGCTTCAGCGGGTTTATTTTTTACAAAAGCAGGATTGGGCAGGCCCGATCCTGTGGTGCATACAATACCTGCCTTTGCGCCACCTTATTTAAAACCGGGCGATACCGTAGGCATCACCTGCCCGGCCAGCCCTATGGATGCAGAAGACCTGCTGCAATGCCAGAATGCAGTTACCCGCTGGGGCTTTAAAACCAGCTATGGCAAAACGGTAAGCAACCACTGGCAGCGCTTTGGCGGTACCGACGACGAACGGGCTGCCGACCTGCAACGTATGCTGGATGATGACCGCATCAACGCTATTTTGTTTGGCCGGGGTGGCTATGGCGTCATGCGGATGATGGATAAACTGAACTGGGAAAAATTTATACAAAAACCTAAGTGGCTGGTGGGCTATAGCGATATCACCGCCATCCATTGCCAGGTGCATAGCCTGTGTGGCATCCCAACCATACATGCCGATATGGGCAATGGCTTTAGTGATGAAGAAGATGCCTCCTCCTTATCGCTGAAAAAAATGCTGACGGGTGACAAACAGCCTTACCAAGCCGAGCCTTTTGCGCTGAACCGAACCGGCGATGCATGGGGCAAACTGGTAGGTGGCAACCTAAGCCTGGTGACCGCCATGCAAGGCAGCAAGAGTGCACTGGACACAGCTGGTAAGCTGCTGTTTATTGAAGATGTGAGTGAATACAAATACACCATTGACCGCATGATGCTAAATCTGAAACGCAGCGGCAAACTGGATAACTTAGCCGGGCTAATTGTAGGTGGATTTACTGCCACTAAAAAAGATGAAGAAGAAATAGAACCGATCAAGGACAAGTTTCTGCTAACGGTGGAAGAATTGATCTTTGAAAAGGTGAAGGAATTAAATTACCCTGTCTGTTTTCATTTCCCTGCCGGGCACCAAAAAATAAACCTGGCGCTGAAGCTGGGCGCCAGCTACCACCTACAGGTAAGCGACAGTAGAACACTATTGACAGAAGGGACTCCACCGTTGCAAATGATACAATTGCCGTTGCAGGATACAGCCCGGCCTGCGTTAGACAGTTTGATGAAATAGACCAGGTCAGATCACTTCCAGGTTTATATTTTACAAAACCAAACCATACAAGCTAAATGCAGCATTATTGCCCGTACATATCTGCAGTATGATGCTGTTCGCTCATTTTTCGGCTGCGTTAGCAATGCCAGGTCAAACGGTAGTCTGTTTGCCAATAATTAGCTGTGGACACAGCGTAAAATTTGCCAGGCATTCTATATTTACTGCTATTATGAAAAAGCTACGATTGCTAAGCCTGCTTTGCCTGGCTGTATTCTTTTTTGCACCGTCTGTAAATGCACAATCCGGCCAGCCTTTATCGCAGCAACTAGCTGCTACTGCCATGCACTTGTGGAAAGATTCGCTGGTAGTAGGCAGCAGCAAAGATGGCCGTGCCCGCTGGGTGTACCAGGAATCCGTGTATCTGCGGGGGCTGGAAGAACTCTACTATACCACTGGCGACCAGAAGTATTATGACTTCATAAAAAAACATGTGGACTACTACGTAAATGCCGATGGCAGCATTCGTACCTATCGCTACGCTGATATGAGCATTGACAATATTCCGATGGGCCGCATGGTTTTATTTCTCTACAAAAAAACAGGGGAGGAGAAGTATTTGAAAGCCATTCAAACGTTGAATCGGCAAATGGAAGAAATGCCCCGTACGGATGAAGGCAGCATCTGGCACAAGGCCATTTATCCCTGGCAGGTATGGCTCGATGGCCTGTACATGGGCCAGCCATTTTATGCTGAATACACAAAAGTGATGAAGAAAGATGCCGCCATTTACGACGACATTACGAATCAGTTTGTATGGATTGAAGCCCATACCCGTGACCCCAAAACCGGCCTGCTATACCACGGCTGGGACGAAAGCAAAGGCATGAAATGGGCGAACGACGTAACAGGCTGCTCGCCACAATTCTGGAGTCGGGCCATGGGCTGGTATGCTTTGGCACTGGCCGAAGTGCCGGCCTTTATGCCCGCTAACCATCCGGGCCAGCAAAAACTAAAGGAAATATTTGTGCGGCTGGCTACTGCCGTACAAAAAGCACAAGACCCCGCCACCGGTGTGTGGTGGCAAATAACAGATAGCGTTGGTGTAAAGGGCAACTACCCGGAATCATCCGGCTCTTGCATGTTTGTGTATGCACTAGCCCGTGGTGTACGGCTAGGCTACCTGCCTGCCTCATTTTTAGCAACAGCGAAGAAGGGGTACGAAGGCATTAAAAAACAGTTTATAGAAACCGATGCCACCGGGCAGGTAAATTTAAAATATACCTGCCGGGGCGCTGGCCTGGGTAACAATCCGTACCGGGATGGCAGCTTTGCCTATTACATTCACGAACCAGTGATTACCAACGATGCCCACGGCATTGGCTCATTTATACTAGCCGCCAACGAAATGGAGAAGGTGAAGTAGCGCCTTTTACAATTGACTTCTTGCAAACCCGGCAATTTCTGTCGGGTTCTTTTTTTGAGGTTGGCAACAGTAATGATGGCAACGATTTTTTTGTTGCCATGAATGTGTTGCCTTAGTTGGCAACGGGAAATTTTTTGAGGCGGAGGTGTTGCCAGTGTGTGAATAAAGATGCTATCAGCGATAGGTGTCTGCAAGCAGCTTTTATATAATACTGTAAATAAAAAAAGCCCTGAAAGGGCGACATAACCTAGCGTAGGGTGAAGCCCTACGTATATGAAAAGAGAAAATAAATTATTAGCCCTGAAGGGGTGGCATAACATTCAACCGTTTTAGGAAATCAATCCCACACGTACCGCTCATCATACTCCACCTTATATTTTTTGAGGAATGCCCGATACTCATCTTGAAAACTCCTTTTCTGGTGGTGGTGGTGTTGATCCTGAATATATCTAATCACCTTATCCACTTCAGATGGATTGACAGAGAAAGCGCCATAACCATCCTGCCAATAAAAGTCACTGAATGAGGCATCTTTTGTCTTCATCCATTTAGAGGAATTCGATTTTAACTGCTCCATCAATTTTATGAGTGCTAATTTTTTCGATAGCAAACAAAGAATATGAACATGATCGGCGAAGCCGTCGATTTGTATAGGTGTGCAATCTAACTCATTGCAAATACCACCAAGGTATTGATGCAATTCAACTTCGTAGGGTGGTTGAATAAGTGGCTGGCGGTGCTTGGTACTAAAGGTGATGTGCAGATAATTTTTGGGATAGATTAAGTAAGCAATGAACCCTGAATGCCAAAAAACTCTTAAAACGTGACTATATATCTTCTATGACTACTTCTACTCCTTTTTGCTGAAACTGTAATATAATTTCCCTGTCAATAATATTGCATCCTGCAATTTTCAAATATTCCAAATTGGACAGGATATTTAAAGGGGAAATGTCTGTAATACGTTCATTCATAGCAAGAGAAAGTTTCTTCAAATGTTTTAGATAGGTAGCAATGGAAAATACAATTTCGTTTGTAAGGTTCATGTTACGGAGCCAAAGTTCTTCTAGTTGTATAGTGTTTTTAAAATAGTATTGTAAATCATTTGATGAAATATTGTTATTTCTCAGCCATAGCTTTCTTATAGTGTGAACGCTTCTATTGAAATACTTAAGCACTTCACCCTCTAAGCCGTTATCTTCTAGGCCTAGTTCTTCCAGTTTGTAGGCACCATCGAAGTGCTGCAGGTCTTCAATCGGAATGCGGTTACCCGCCAGCCATAGCTTTCTTATAGTGTGAACGCTTCTACTGAAATACTTAAGCACTTCACCCTCTAAGCCGTTATTTTGCAAGTCCAGTTCTTCCAGTTTGTAGGCACCATCGAAGTGCTGCAGGTCTTCAATCGGAATGC
>CAXTDG010000438.1:0-4635 GCA_964242675.1 uncultured Chitinophagaceae bacterium | reverse complement strand
CTGTAGCATTTGTTGTTGGCAATTATTTATTTGGACAAGGCCATAAAATTTATAATAATTATTCAACAACTATTTGCTGGATAATATTAATCGTATTTGTACTTTACAAATTACGCACCTACAACGAGAACTATTTTAACCGACAGCAAAATTTTCTGATCTTACTTTTTTTATTTACAACATTTGCCTACTATACTATAAATCTTCCTTGCTTCATCTTTTTTCAAACAATATTTAAGGAAGAACAAAGTTTCGGTATAAAAATTTACAGAGCGATAAACGACAGTGTCAATTACCCTTTATATTTTATTTTATCTCTGTTTGCGGTATTATTGACGTTCAAGACTAGTAATGATGTAACTGACAAGAAGAATGAATCCAAATCACAGTTTGCCATATGATTTTCTAACTTCTCATCCTGTTGCAATTTCAATAATCATTATAACCATATTCTTCTTACTGTTGGTTATTTACATCATCTCCGAAAAAATTGCTTCTATTCAACGAAAAGCCAAACACACCAAAGAAATGACCGAACTCCAACATAACTATGAACAAACCTTACTCCGCTCCCGGCTGGAGATTCAGGAAGAAACGTTACGCAATATCAGCCAGGAAATACATGACAATATCGGGCAGGTGCTGAGTCTTGCTAAGCTGCATCTCAACACACTACCAGCCCCACCATCGGAAGAAAATGGCGAATCCTTCTTGCAAATAAAAACGCTGGTAAGTAAGGCCATTACTGATTTGCGGGGCCTGAGCAAAAGTCTGCATCCGGATAGGGTAAATGAGTTAGGCCTGGAGGAAAACATCCGGCATGAACTGGATATGCTGGAGAAAACCCGGCTGTATAAAACCCGATTTCGCATTAGTGGTAGCCCTTACAAAATACCGGTACAAACGCAGACGATTTTGTTTCGCATGGTGCAGGAGGCTATTAACAACATCATTAAACATGCGAAGGCTGATGAAGTAGAAATATTGGTTGATTATGACCCAGTGTTATTCTGCCTTTCTATACAGGATAATGGTATTGGATTTTCTATAGCCGATGTAATTGATGCAAAAAGCGGTATTGGCATTAAAAACATGCAGAACCGTTCAGTAATCATTGGCGCTACGTTTGAGTTATTGCCTGTCAGCAGTGGCGGCACTGAAATCAGGATTTGCCTGCCACCACCTGCTCTCAATTGAATGGAGTCTTTTCTCCTGCGGTTAAATCTTTTGAGCGTTATACTTTTCCAGCTTACTCCTTTCTACTAGCAACGTTCCCTTCAAATATTTGCAACCTTCTAACCTGCACTTTGTTTTCTTTGCGACCATAGTATAGAAAACATCATGGGAAAAATAGCCATCAACATAGCCACCGGTAGCCTGCAGCAAAAGGAAATGATTGTAGGGATAGACCTCGGCACCACCAATAGCCTCGTTGCCATCATTCACCCCGAAAGCCGCCAGCCCGTAGCACTAAAAGAACACGACAGTAGCAGCCTGGTGCCTAGCGTTGTTCATTTAGACGAAAGAGGCGAAGCTACGGTTGGTGAAACGGCGAAACAGTTCCTCATTACCGAGCCGCAGAATACCATTTTCAGTGCTAAGCGGCTAATGGGTAAAAGCTACAACGACGTAAAAGACCACGCTGATTTTTTTACCTACAAAATTATTGACGACAATACTGAAAGCCTGGTAAAAGTGCAGGCTGGTAACCGCTTTTACTCTCCTATTGATCTGTCGTCTTTTATTTTAAGGGAACTGAAAGCAAGGGCTGAACACATTTTAAAAACGCCAGTTACCAAAGCAGTTATTACAGTACCAGCGTATTTCAACGATGCACAGCGGCAGGCTACCCGTGACGCTGGTAAACTGGCCGGACTGGATGTGCTTCGTATTATCAACGAGCCTACCGCTGCCAGCCTTGCTTATGGGCTGGGCCTCGACCCGACAGAAGAAAAAACCATTGCTGTGTACGATCTTGGTGGCGGCACGTTCGACGTTTCTATCCTCCGCATAGCCAACGGCATTTTTGAAGTGCTGAGCACCAATGGAGATACGTATTTGGGTGGCGATGATTTTGACCGGCTCATTAGCCAGCATTTTGAAAAACAACTGGGCGGAACAGATAATACCGATAAACAAAAGCTGCAAGCGATACGGCTACAAGCAGAAGAGGCCAAAAAGTACTTATCTACAAATGACGCTTATGAAACCGATTTTGAAGGAACGCAGCTTCATATCTCTAAATCAGAATTTGAGCATTTAATCCAGCCGTTGATCGATAAAACCATTGAAAGCTGCCGCATGGCGCTGAAAGATGTGGAGCTACAGAAGGAAGTCATTGACGTAATTGTGATGGTAGGTGGCAGTACCCGAGTGCCTGCTGTACAAAATGCCGTAAGTCAGTTTTTTGGTAAGCCAGTAAACAATAGCGTAAATCCGGATGAGGTAGTGGCTTTAGGTGCGGCTGTGCAGGCCGATGTGCTGGCGGGTAATAACAAAGATGTGCTGCTGCTCGACATTACACCGCTTAGCCTGGGCCTTGAAACGATGGGTGGACTAATGGATGTAATGATTCCTCGTAATTCTAAAATTCCAACTTCTGCCGGACGGCAATACACTACCCAAAAAGATGGGCAGGGCAGTATGCGGATTTCCGTTTTTCAGGGTGAAAGAGACCTGGTGAAGGACAACCGTAAGCTTGCCGAATTCAACCTGACGGGTATACCAGGTATGCCAGCAGGGCTACCAAAAGTGGAAGTAACTTTTTTGATTAATGCAGACGGTATTTTGCAGGTACGGGCTAAAGAACTCCGCAGCGGCGTACAGCAAAACATTGAGGTAAAACCACAGTACGGCATTACCGATACCGATGTAGAAAAAATGCTGCTGGACAGCATCACCCATGCAAAAGAAGATATTGCCATCAGGGCACTGACGGAGGCCCGTACGGAAGGCGAGCAAATGCTGAGTACGACCGAAAATTTTGTAGGTAAAAATGTAAAGCTGCTTTCTCCGCAGGAGTTAACAGATACGGCTAACGCTATGCAGGCACTGCAATTAGCCCTTACAATGGATGATAAAGACCTGATTCATTCTAAAATAGAAACGTTGAACGAAATTAGCCGCCCTTATGCCGAACGGGTGATGGACGAGGCAGTGTCCGCAGCTTTGAAAGATCAGAAGATTTGATAAGCAATACGCAATTGGTAAAGAAGCAAATAGCAGAAGGTAAGGGGTGGTTAGAGATACAAAAATGTCTTTAATCCCTTTTCGTCGGTTACCCTTTGGCCTATTGCCAGTTACTTCAAGTATACTGCTTCACCCGGCTGGTAAGTGTTTGTATATCAAAGGGCTTTTCTATAAAATCATTTGCCCCGCAGCGTTCAGCTATTTGCCTGCCATCCCTACTAGCGGAAATAATTAAAATAGGAATATTGCTGGTGACAGGATTACTTTTTAGAGATTCTGCTACTTGTTCGCCATTTATGCCAGGCATCCATAGGTCCAGAATAATCAGGTCCGGCTTTTCGGTAAGTACCTTTTCTACTGCTTCCAGGCTATTTATAACCGGCACTACTTTATAACCGTAGCTTGCCAATACCATTGAGGTTACATCCAATATGCCTTCGTCATCATCACAAATTAAAATAGATTTCTGCATTCTTATTATTCTTCAGATTTATTATCAGCAACAGGTACGATGAAATTAAAAGTTGAGCCTTTTTCAATCTCATTTTCTACCCATAGTCTACTACTGTGCTGCTTCACAATTTGCTAACATATATACAGGCTTTTCCCCCCTGAATATTGCAACTATATGTTTTCTATCCCGATAAAAAACGTTCAATAATCCTTTCCTGATCTTTTATGTATACTTAAACCATAACCGGTAATAACAGCTTTCAAAAAAATACTTCTCTAATAACGCTAAATGCTTTATTGGATAAAATGATTGACTTATCAGGCTACAAATGATCCATAAATGCTACACCAGTATTCATAGCATCTAACACTGCGGCAAATAAGTTGAAATCTTTCTGAAATAAATTTTGGGAAAAAGCGGGTAAACCGTTGGGCATAATAGTATCAGAATGGCCTATTGCATACACACCAGTTGCTAAATTGTGCATCTGGTATACATACTAGGTTCTAAGATTAAATTTTTAAGGGTCAAAAACGGTTCGTACATGCAAAAACATTGCGAGATTTTATTAAGCGGTTGCAATTTTCGATAATTACTGGTACACCTTTGAAGAGAAATTAAAAAAGCCGCTGAAATAATTCAGCGGCTTTTGCTATCCAGGATAAGGACACTCTTATTTGCTAATGATGAAGAGGATGATTTAAAAATCATAAGGTCTTATAAATTACTTCTCACCATACTTCTCTGGTTTTAATCGTTCCAATTAATCTGTACCATACACCTCAATCAGGTTGCCGGTGCTGTCGGCTTGTAGGTTAATTGCTAGTGCATTTAACCCGGCAATACCTTCGAAGCTGCCCGTTATCTGCAGTGAGTTTTGAATAATTACATCCAGCGTCTTTTCTTTCTTTTTCCAGTTTTTCTCAAAATCTTCCCGCTCTTTTTGCAACATCAGCCGCAAGTTGCGGAAGCCATCCCGTACGGCTGTCCAT
>CAXTDG010000437.1:0-4638 GCA_964242675.1 uncultured Chitinophagaceae bacterium | reverse complement strand
GGGTTGGTTCGATGAAAAGCAGCACCCGGCCTACCTGCCGCAGTGGTACAATGCTTATGCCGACCGCATCCACCGCATGGTGGAGCGGGATAAAAACCACGCTTCCATCATCATCTGGAGCCTGGGCAATGAAACCGGTAATGGCCCGGTCTTTCACGATAGCTACAAATGGATTAAGGCAAAAGATGATACCCGCCCCGTGCAGTTTGAGCAAGCCAGTGAGCAGGAAAATACTGACATCGTTTGCCCTATGTACCCCGGCATTGGCAGCATGAAACGCTATGCCGCCGATTCCTCCAAAAAGCGGCCTTACATTATGTGTGAATATGCCCACGCTATGGGCAACAGCAACGGCAACTTCCAGGAGTATTGGGACATCATTCGCAGTAGTAAGCACATGCAGGGCGGCTTTATTTGGGATTGGGTAGACCAGGGGCTAAAGACACAAGATTCCAATGGCAAAACCTACTGGGCATACGGCGGCGACCTGGGTGGATTTTACCTGCAGAATGATGAAAACGGCGTGGCCGATGGCATCATCAGCAGCAACCGTACCCCCGACCCCGGTGCCTGGGAGGTAAAGAAAGTGTACCAGGATATTTTGTTCTCTTCCACTGATATTTCCAGCGGAAAACTGACCATCAAAAATGGCTTCAATTTCACTAACCTCGATCAGTACACCTTTCGCTGGGAGCTATTGCGAAACGGTCAGTTAGTAAAAAGCGAAACGTTTAAAACGGCATTGGCGCCGGGTGCAGAAAAGGAATTGACCCTGCAAATTCCACTCATGAAGTCACAGCCCGGCAACGAATACTTTGTAAATGTGTATGCCTGCACGGGTAGCGCTATGGGCCTGTTGCCGCAGGGTTTTGAAGTTGCCAAAGAGCAATTTCCATTTGCCGGAGATTTTTTTGCCAAGGCAAATAGCACCAGTGGCAACCTTACCCTTACCACCGAAGGCGATGTGGTGAAGTTTCAGTCGGGGGCCATCAGCGGTGAGTTCAACAAAAAAGAAGGCCGGTTTACCCGTTACGGTATCAGCAATAGTGGCAATGGTGGCCGGGGCGGTAGTGGCTTGCCAGAGCCTTACTTCTGGCGAGCACCTACCGATAATGATTTTGGAAATGGTATGCCGGAGCGGCTGGGCATCTGGCGAAATGCACAAGCCGGCAGGCAGTTGCAATCTGTATGGGTAGGCGAAAAAGGGGACAGTGGTGTACTCATCAAAGTCGTTCACATGCTGGCAGTAGGCGTTCCCTACACTACACAGTACCTGATTCAGAACGATGGGTCTATCAAGCTGACGGCTTCCATAGATATGACTGGCCACGACCTGCCCGAACTACCTCGTTTTGGTATGCGGATGCAGTTGCCCGGTCGGTTCGATAGTTTGTCTTACTACGGCGCAGGCCCTTACGAAAACTATACTGACCGCAACATGGCCTCTTTTGTGGGGCAGTACACCAGCAAGGTGGAAGATGAATATTACAATGGCTACATCCGGCCACAGGAAAGTGGCAACCACACCAGGGTACGATGGCTTACGCTAACCGATAGTGCCGGAAATGGCTGGATGATTCAGGGAACTCAACCCATAGCGTTTAGTGCCACTACTCACAGCACCGAAGACCTAGACCCAGGATTGACCAAAAAACAGCAGCATCCTACCAACCTGCAGCCTCGCAGAGCGATTTACCTGAACATCGACCTGGCTCAACGGGGTGTTGGCGGCGATGATAGCTGGGGGGCGTATCCACACCAGCAATACCGCCTGCTGGATAAAAAGTATTCTTACAGTTATACGCTAAAACCTATCAATAAATAAATCGGATAGCTCTATGCAACAGACAGTAAAACATTTTGCAACAGTCTTATTGGCTTTTGCATCTGTAGCGGCTACTGCTCAAAAGGCAATGCCAGGCAGGGGAAAAGATGCTGTAGTAGATACCACCACAAGTACAACCACCAACAGTTTCGCCCCCGGCGCCATCTGGCCCGATGATAAAGGCATACATATCAATGCCCATGGAGGCGGACTACTTGACTATGGCGGAAAATACTACTGGTTTGGCGAACATAAAGTAGCTGGCGGTATTGGCAATACGGCACAGGTTGGGGTTCATTGTTATTCCTCCACCGATTTGTACCACTGGAAAGATGAAGGCATTTCCCTGAAAGTAAGCGATGAACCAGGCAACGACATTGAGAAAGGCTGTGTGCTGGAACGCCCGAAAGTGGTGTTCAATAAAAAGACGGGCAAGTTTGTAATGTGGTTTCATCTGGAGCTGAAGGGCAAAGGGTATGCTGCCGCCCGTGCCGGGGTAGCCACGGCTGATAAAGTGACCGGCCCCTACACGTTTCTTAAAAGCTATCGCCCCAATGCAGAGAAACTACCTTATTACCCAACCGGCACACCGGAAGGAGAAAAGGTGAGCTGTGCTGCACCGGCTAACAAAAGTGATGGCTTTTTTTGCCGGGATATGCCCGGCGGCCAAATGGCCCGAGATATGACCGTGTATGTAGATGACAACGGCAAGGCCTACCACATTTTTTCTTCCGAAGAAAACTTCACCCTGCAAATAGCTGAACTAACGGATGACTACACCAGCCACACCGGTAAATTTTCCAGGGTGTATATTGGTCATCAAACGGAAGCACCAGCCATTTTTAAGAAAGATGGCACCTACTATATGATAGGATCTGGTTGTACCGGATGGGCGCCGAATGCTGCCCGCTGGTTTACTTCCAACAATATTTTCGGCCCCTGGACGTACCATGGCAACCCCTGCATCGGCGAAGGAGCCGACCTTACCTATGGCGGCCAAAGCACCTACATTTTACCAGTACGGGGCAAAAAGGATGCGTTCATATTTATGGCAGATAAATGGACACCCAAAAATGCCATTGATGGCCGCTACCTGTGGTTGCCTGTTCAGTTTAAAGAGGGGGAACCACAGATTAGCTGGATAGATAAGTGGGATTTATCGGTATTTGCCCCCACAAACCATTCTAATAGAGAGGCTGAAAAACCGTAACATTTTTGACTATACCTTATTCGTTTTAATATGCTGTTATTTCAATCTTCGCACAAGCCTCTCCGTTGGAAGGAGTTAGGAAAGCTTCTCATCACCGCTATTGCACTGGCTACGACTGCTTATAGTGCTAGTGCCCAGAAGCACACGTTTGCTTTGGGAGACAGTGCCTTTTTACTGGATGGCAAACCCTTTCAGATGATTAGCGGCGAAATGCACTACCCCCGCATCCCACGGGAAGCCTGGCGAGCCCGTATGAAAATGGCCAAAGCCATGGGCCTTAACACGGTAGGCACTTACATCTTCTGGAATCTGCACGAACCGCAGAAAGGCGTATTCGATTTTAAAGGAAGCAACGACATTGTAGAGTTTGTGAAGATTGCACAGGAAGAAGGCCTGTGGGTCATTCTGCGACCCAGCCCCTACGTATGTGCCGAATGGGAATTTGGCGGCTACCCCTACTGGCTGCAAAACGAAAAAGGCCTGCAGGTACGGAGTATGGAACCGCAGTACCTGGATGAATATCGCAAGTACATCAACGAAATTGGAAAGCAACTGGCTCCGTATCAGATCAACCACGGGGGCAACATACTGATGGTGCAGATTGAAAATGAGTATGGCAGCTACGGTAGCGATAAAGTGTACCTGGAAAAAAACAGGCAGTTATTTGTAAACGCTGGTTTTGATGGGCTACTGTATACCTGCGACCCGGCTGGTGATTTAGCAAAAGGCCATTTGCCCGGCTTATTACCTGCGGTAAACGGCATCGACCGGCCTCAGCAGGTAAAAAAAATCATCAATGATAATCATGGTGGTAAAGGTCCGTACTACGTAGCAGAGTGGTACCCGGCCTGGTTCGATTGGTGGGGAACGACTCATCATACCGTTCCTGCGGAAAAATACACGCCAGGCTTAGACGCTGTGCTCACAAATGGAATATCCATCAATATGTACATGTTTCATGGCGGCACCACCCGTGATTTTATGAATGGGGCGAATTACAAAAAAACATCACCCTACGAGCCGCAGATCAGCAGCTACGACTACGATGCACCGCTGGACGAGGCTGGCAATGCCACACACAAATTCATGGAGTTTCGGAAAGTGATACAGAAGCATTTACCCGCCGGACAAACGCTGCCGGAAGTGCCTGCGGCCAAGCCAACAATTGCTATCCCTGCCATTACTTTAAATAGCGGTACTCCCATTTTTAATATGCTGCTCAAGCCTAAAACAAACGCCACTCCACTAACCTTCGAAGACCTGAACCAGGCGTATGGCTATGTGCTGTATCGCACTACGTTGAATAATGCCACATCCGGGCTTTTGAAAGTGAAAGAACTGCGGGATTATGCTATCGTGTTTTTGAATGGCAAAAGGATCGGCATATTGGATAGACGAACCTTACTGGATAGTTTACAATTGACCGTACCAAAAGGCAAAGCAACGCTGGATATTCTGGTAGAAAATATGGGCCGCATCAACTTTGGCGAATACCTGTTGCAAAACAAAAAAGGAATTACAGAAAAAGTAATGCTGGGAGATAAAGAACTAAAAGGCTGGCAGATGTATTCGCTGCCATTTACGGATAATGATGCTGTTTATG
>CAXTDG010000436.1:543-4645 GCA_964242675.1 uncultured Chitinophagaceae bacterium | reverse complement strand
CCGCACGCGGGCCATGGGCAGCTCCATGTTCGACTGGCCGGAACACAGCCACACATCGCCAATCAGAATATCTTTTACCTGTACCTGATTTTTGCCATTCACCATCATTTCATATGGACCGCCTTCCTTCATTTTGGGTAAGATGATTTTCCATTTCTTGTCCTCGCCGGTTACGGTTTTGTATTCTTTATTTTGAAAAGTAATCGTAACCCCTTCTGCTGCATCGGCCCAGCCCCAAATGGTAAGCGACTGGTTTCTTTGTAAAATCATTCCATCGCTTACCAGCACCGGAAGTTTTATGTTGGCGTAAGCGGAAGGCAGAAGGAACAGAACAAAAACGGTAGCGGCAAATCTTGCTAACTGGTAAAATCGGAACTGCATTTTTGATAGATGTTTTGTAAGTGCAGGCAAGCCTTTTTTGCCCTGGTCCGTGTTTCGACGAACCGGCTATATGGCAGTTGGTATGATTGAAATGGAAGTGAAAATAGCCCGAATATTCCGGTTCGTGAGGACACGAACCGGAGCTGCTTAAGGCTTTTTCCAACATTATTTAATCGACCGTGAGCTAGTATCCCGGATTCTGAATAATCAGTGGATTCGCATCAATAGCGGTTTGCGGGAAAGGCAACAATTCGCTATGGTTTGGCTTAAAATCAGCCGCTAGTTTATTGATGTATGCTGTAGTAATGGAAGTAGTCCAGGCAACTCTTGTATAACCAGTTGGTGCGGTTGCTGGAACTGGAACGTATAGCGATTGGCTGAAGCTAAAATCTACCTGGTTGGGTAAGAAATAGGCATTCTGCGGCAGGTTATCATAAGGTGCCTGCCGGGCCAGCATTTTATTCAGATTTGCTCTCGATTCAATCAGTTTGGTATTCAGCAGATTCCAGCGTATCAGGTCGTATTTGCGAATGCCTTCGCTGGCAAACTCAAATGACCGTTCATTTACAATAGCATTAAAAAATTCAGCTTTAGAAGCGGTATTGGTAGTCGGAAGGTCAGCATCGGCAGCGCTGGATAAAGCCGTAACGGCTGTGGTAGCCACCGTACCTGTAGTGCCACCAGTAAGTGTAATGGTTGGGTTGGAAGTGTAATTGTTACCTACGTTGTTAATAGTAATAGCCGTTACCTTACCACTTGTAATAGTAGCGGTTGCCGAAGCACCGGTGCCACCCCCTCCGCTAAAAGTTACGGTAGGTGCGGTAGTGTACAACGTGCCACCAGTATTCGTAATACTAATGGTCTTTACACCTTTGGCCCAGCTGCGGCGGCGCACCTGATTTACTGCATCTACGGCAGTAGCAGTGGGGCCATTCAGTTCGTTTTCTGCCTCAGCATACATCAGCAATACGTCGGAGTAGCGGAGAATAGGCCAGCTAACGCTGAAATAATTGGAAGCTGACGTAACAGCGGGTGCCGGGGTAATCCAATCTCTTCTGAATTTTCCGTCAAAAATGGAGGTGAGCATTTGCCCGACTTTGGTAAGGTCTGCATTTACTTTATAAGGTGCGGAGGATACATCCCGGCGGGTATCGTATTGGTTGAAAGCGTAGAAATAAGTAGGTATTAGGGTCAGGTTCGAATTGCCTTTGCCGTTCACAGACGGGCCGTTGAAATAACCCAGTTTTCCATCGGTTGCCGCTACTTCTCCCGCCATTTTCGCCTCGAACATTACTTCACCATTCGGTTCTATTTTGTGGGCGTCCAGGGCATCTTTAAATACAGCTACAAAGCTTGGGTTCAGGCTATGCTTGCCGGTCATCTGCATAATTTCACTGCATTCATCTTTGGCCATTTGGTAGTAAGTCTGGTAATCGCTGCGACGTTCCACCTGCCCGTTGCTACGCAGGGCATAACCGCCCCGGAACAAAGCAATTCTGGCCCGCAATCCTTTTACTGCACCTTTGGTAAGCCGCTCATCCAGCGTTACACCGGCATCATTTCTCCAGGGAACCAAGTCTTCCGCCTGCCGCAGATCGGCCAGTATTTGGCTGTAGATAGTATCCCGATCTGTCTTAGGAATTTGCAGGGTGGGCATATCGGAAGAGGGAACAAACTGAGCTGGTACATCGCCCCAAACTCTTACCAGTTCAAAATAGAATTGTGCTCTTAGTGTAAGGGCTTCACCGTGCAGCCGTTTCAATTCCGCTTTATCTGAATTACTGCCAGTGGAATAAGCAGCCATGGCCGGAAGGTTTTTGATACAGATATTGGCTCTTTCAATACCAGCATACAATTGCCGGAAAGGCCCTTCGAGCAAGGCATGTGTAGGCAAGGTGCCATAGCGCCCCAAGTCACGGGTGCTATTGTCGGGTACGCCACCCAACATAGTGCTCATCATTTCATCTGTATCGTAAGGATACATTAGGTTCAGGCGGCTTCCATAGCCGTTGTCGCCTGCCAGTTGGCTATATACACCCAACACTGCGGCACGGGCGTTATTTACATTACCGAAGGCTGCTTCTTCCGAAAAAGAAGCCACAGGTAATTCTTCCAGAAATTTTTTGCAGGAAGATTGCGTTACGGCAATCCCAGCTACTAAAAGGAGTGATTTGAAGAAAGTATTTTTCATGATGATTTTTTTCATTTGGCTAATTGCACAATTATAGATGTTGATTAACCTAAATTTTAAAGTGACAGGTTAACGCCTACGATATAGGTTCGGCTGCGGGGATAGGCAGAGTAATCAACACCCGGAGTGGTTGGATTGCTCCGGCGGGTATCAACTTCCGGGTCGTAGCCAGTGTAGTTGGTTAAGATGGCCAGGTTATTTGCTGTGGCATATATCCGCAGGCTTTTGCTCTTTATTTTACGCAGCACAGATGGCGAAAAAGTGTAGCCCACCGATACGTTGTTGATACGTAGGAAAGAACCATCTTCCACCGCCCAGGAGGTAGGGAAAAAGCCTGTTGCATCTTTGCCAGGGAACCACAGCGTAGCATTTGCATTAGCAGCGGCAAGTGTGGCCGGGTCTACCCCTATTGCAACGGATTTACCACCTACGGTAGCAATGCGCTGCAATACATTTCCATTATCATCTACCGTACGCCAGCGATTATTCATAATGGCCAGCACGTTGCTGTTAGGCGTATAGCCGTTGGTAAATTCTACCTTGTTGGCATTTAGTATTTTGCCGCCTACACTGAAGTTGACAAATACGCTGGCATCAAAATTTTTGTAGGTGAAGGTCTGGTTGAGGCCGCCGGTAAACGTGGGATTTACTTTGCCAATCACTTTTCTGTCGGCATCGGTTAGCACACCATCACCGTTGACGTCGGCGAACTTCATGAGGCCAGGCTGGGCTACGCCAATCACTTTGGAAGGATCAACTACGCCTTTTTTGAGGGTGTATTGCGTGGTAGCCGGATCATAGTCAAAATCTTCAACCTTGTAAAAGCCAGCAGACTCGTACCCGAAAATGCTACCTACTTCTTCACCCACTTTTACAATATAATCAGAAGCACTGGTAACGCTCCAGCCGGATGATTGCAGGTAAAACTGCTGTTGGTCTAACAGTTTTACAATTTTGTTCTGGTTATGAGAGATATTGAAATTAGCTGACCAGTTGAATTGTTTGCTGTTGATAATAGTACCGGCAACCTGCAATTCGATGCCCCGGTTTTGCGTTTCGCCCTTGTTTTGCAATTGGATGTTGTAGCCGGATGAAAAGGATACCGGTGCCCGTAGCAGCAGGTCACGGGTGTTGTTTTGATAAGCATCAACCGATATCTGCACCCGGTTTTTCCACAAAGACAAATCCATTCCAATATTGCGGGAAAGCGTTGTTTCCCATTTCAGGTTCGGGTTGTTGAGGTAAGGAATAGCCAGGCCAATAGAATTCAAATTACCATTTAATGCATACAAAGCCGTGGCATTAAACACCGTTTGGTACAGGTAATCGTCTATCCGATTGTTGCCCGAGATACCGTAGCTAAACCGGAATTTCAGATCTGAAATCGAAGTAAATTTTTTCATGAATTTCTCCTCCGACAACTTGTAAGCCACGGCGCCGGAAGGAAAATAACCCCAGTTTTTTCCAGGAGCAAACTTGGAAGAACCATCGGCCCGGAAATTTGCTTCAAATAAATATTTGTTGTAAGCC
>CAXTDG010000436.1:0-533 GCA_964242675.1 uncultured Chitinophagaceae bacterium | reverse complement strand
AGGTAAATGTGCCTAAAAACCGGCGGTTGTAGGTGTAATTTACCCTGCCAAAAAAGGACAAAATCTTGCTTTGATTGGCAATAGCCTGCGGATACGTAGGAACTACGGAACCTAGTGTAGGTTGGTTCAAAGCATTTTCAGCACTAATGCCAGTTGGGTAAAGCTTGAAACGGTTGGTCATTGCATTGCGGGTGTACTGGTAATATTCATTGCCCAGCAAAACGTTCAGGTCATTCTTTTTGCGGAAAGCAGATTTAGAACGGGCATTGGAATAAGTAAGGGTTGTGGAGATATCCATTGTTTTAATGGTGCCGTCGTAAACACCAGCAATTGGTTGCCCGGAACTGTTGGCCTGTGCATTGGGCGTAATGGCATCATCAAAAAATTTCTGTGTAAGCCTTGTATTTTCTACACCTACCGATGACCGGAAGGTGAGAAACTGATTGATATTATAACTGCCGTATCCGCTGAGATTTACCAGGTTGGTTTCGTTTTTCCGGTATTGTGCGTTGAAAAGTGCCAGTGGGTTGATA
>CAXTDG010000435.1:0-4652 GCA_964242675.1 uncultured Chitinophagaceae bacterium | reverse complement strand
GGCTTAAACTGGACTTAAACACTGACTTTGAATATCCCTTTTCAAGCTTCCATCAAGAAAAAAAACCAACTCCCATTTATCTGACGAAAACGAATAAAATGCTGCTGATAAAGACGGTCTTTATCCAGCTCGTTTGCCTGTTGATAAAGAGCCCACAGTAAAACTTTTTGAGCAGCTGATTCTATCTTCAATTTGCCTTTGATGGCAGATGAAAAAAGGCCTTAAAAAAGGTTTGAAAAGAAAATTTTTTCTCTTTTTCTAACAGTTATTTGAGCTCTTATTTCTCGCTTCTCCTTTTACTTTTTTAGTTCCAATTCTGTCCTACGGCTCCACCTTACTTTTACTACCCTTTGCCACCTGTATTTACTTCCTCTATCGCATGTGATGCCAGCAAAAATGTCAGACATTTCTTCCTCCGAAAAAGTAAAAATAAATGGGCTGGAACATGAAAAAGCAGCCTGTTCGAATACTGAAGTGGATGGCTCTAATCTTGGGAGGTGTAAGCTCCTGAAACGACACCCTTCACAAACGATAGAAAGACACCTTCATGAGGAAGAAATGTATGCTGGCCAGTACTGGTTGAAGGACTCGATAAAACCTTTTAGAACAACGTGGCCAGCTATCTATACAGGTGGCATGATCACTCTACAACGGATCTGATAAGTAGCTATCAAAAATCTGCGAACAAGCTTTCGTATAATGCTGACTCTACTCGATTGGTTAACATGAATAGCGCAACGATTCTACGATAAGGGGTGAAAGCATTCAAGGTTTGATGATAACGGAAAGCAACTTTATTAAAGAGCTCTTTTCGCCTGCTTCTCATCCAATTGCATTTCCCTTTGGTGATAGAACCAAAACAAAGTTGCACCCCGTATTACCAACGTGCAACCGTATGACTTTTCTTTTCATCCGGCGTTTGGGCTGCCAGAGTCTTATGGTAGCTTCCTGGATGCTGTCTTGCAACGCTTGCAATTGGGCTTTACCAGAGGTTCTATCCGTGTCATTTCCTGTCCTTGGCTACAAGCTGTAAAACAGTTTACAAATGAAGTCTGATGGCAGTAGGTTTTGAGACAGCCTACCGCTCCTCTTTGCTTCTTTCCGGTTACTAATCTGCTTCCCTAATGAAGGAAGAAGCAAAGGGGAGCGACCATTGGTCTTATCCCACCGCAGGGGTCTGCGCTTTGATTATGGTAAGTTCACCTATCAGGCTGCTGTGGTGGGTCTGTCGCAATGGCTTTTCATCCGTTCGGTTTATAGTGGCTAACGGCTGTTTGCCCTTTCCAGGAGTTTAGCATTGGCTAACGGACTAGGGAAGGGCAAAGTGCTAAATGGCTGGGCATGATCGGCAGTAGCGGCACGCTCTTTTTAAGGCGGTTATCTTATTGGGCAAGCGTGCGGCTACAGCCGTATTCTATCTATAGGTAAACCGTAATCCGTTTTAACTTCACTCGCTGATGAGGTTACCGGAAGTTTTGAAATTTGGTTTGAGGTCACTTACCTTATTATATTTAACTGATTAAAACTTTCCTACCCGATGTCAAGCCCTTCTCCTGTGCTGGAAGTTTCCCTTTGCCAGCATCGTGAGCGCAGCATCATTGCTGTTCGTTTTGATTATGACAAAGCATTGGTCAACCGTTTCAAGCAGCTACCCGGTGCCCGCTGGAGCCAGACCTTGAAGCTGGCACGTACCAGATACGATTGAATACAGAAAACGCTTTGGCCTGCCGGAAAAAGCACCGGTGGGGAAGGCAGTTCTTTCCAAAATTGACCCCATCAACAAACCAGCACTTGCTACCTTAGAACAAGAACTCATTCTACGCAACTATGCCCACTCGACTCGCAAGACTTATCTGACAGCATTTGCACAGCTGCTCTATGCCCTTAGAGCCTATTCAGTCAGTGAGCTGAGTTACGAAAGATTAAGAAGTTATTTTACCTGGTGCCTGACCGAGCAGCACATCAGACCCAACCAGATGCACAGCCGTATCAATGCCGTGAAATTCTTTTTTGAGCAGGTGCTGCAAAAGGAGCGATTCTTCTTTAACATCCCCCGTCCACAGAAACCGATACTACTGCCGAAAGTCATTGGGGAGGGAGCTGTCGTGAAGCTGCTGGAAGCGGCGGCTAACCCTAAGCATAAACTGTTACTTAGCCTGTGCTATGGGATGGGGTTGCGGGTGAGTGAAGTGTGTAGATTGAAGCTACGAGACATTGACAGCGAAAGAATGCAAGTGCGGATAGAAGGTGGTAAAGGTAACAAAGACCGATATGTCAATTTACCAGCTTGTACACTTGGAGAGATGCGGGATTACTACAGAGCCTACAAGCCAAAGGAGTACCTATTTGAGGGGCAGTATGGAGGACAATACAGTATCAGGAGTGCCTAGGCGGTGTTCAAGCAATGCCTGTTAAAAGCAGGCATCAACAAATCAGTCGGCATTCACAGCCTGCGGCACAGCTTTGCCACTCATCTGCTAGAACAGGGGACAGACATCAGTATCATTCAGAAACTGCTGGGCCATGAGGACATCCAAACAACCTTGCGCTACGTGCATGTGAGCAAGAAGGATATGAGCCGGGTGGAAAGTCCGCTGGACGAAATCAGGAGAAGCGGATTAGGGTAAAAAAATAAACGCAACTGTCACACCTGCGTTTATCAGTTGTAACTTACTGACAATCAAACACATTATTTTTCACGTGCTGGAAAACATGCGTCAATTATCACGTTGTGTGCTATTTTATGCAGACCGCAATTACATCAGACATATCACGACTTTCACTACATGACTCTTCGTTTGTGGACGTAGTTAGACACGACCAAGACCTTAATTTGACGTTGACGTTTGACTGGTCATCACTTGACAATTTCAAAGAAGCAGGCATTGACGAGGCTATTATTATTGGTAAGACTAGGATATACTTCACTGGTGTTAGTTCGGAACAATTCAGACTTTACGTTGACAACGACAATTCAAAATTTGTCTTACTTCCACTGCCCAGCGACATTGTAGCCGAGATAGAAGTAATTGGAACAAGTAACATCGACGACTATGTAAAGACTGTAAAAATCGGAGGACTTTATAAGCAAGGCGAGTCATATCATTGGAGTGAATGGAGTTTTAGATTTGACACTTGTAAAGTATCTTGGACTTCTTATGTGACACATTCCGAATGGAAGAACGGAAAGCTACCAGCAGACTAGTTCATAGGCGACATATTCACAACACCAAAACAGCACACAACACGGCATTGCTGCCAGCGGCGGACACATTACGCCAGTCGAACATTCATCCTGCGCCGCCGGCAGCAATGCTTTACCGTTAGCTGTTATTTTAACCGACCAATCTGCAAACTTCAACTGACAAAAATCTTTGAAATATTTGTCCAATTTTGGAAGTGTCAATCGTCATTAAGTTGTAACAAATATTTTAAACAACTTAAAAAAGTAAAAAATGGAAAAATTTGTGTTTATTTTCAGAGGTGGCGATACTCATATTTCCACTGCTAATTCACAAGCCGCATTGGACGTTATTCAAACGTGGAATGATTGGATGGGCGGACTGGCAGAAAAAGGAATTCTTGCTGGAGGCGATGCGCTTCAAGTGTCAGGAAAGTATGTGAAGGGTTCAAAAAAAGTAGTTTCAGATGGTCTGTATGCCGAAGGAAATGAAATGATTGGCGGCTATTTAATCGTAAGCGCAAAAGACATTAACGATGCCGTGGAAATTTCAAAAGGGTGTCCAATTTTGAATGAAGAAGGCAGCGTAGAAGTTCGTGCAGTTCAAAAAAGAAATTAATTCTAACAATCTAAAAAGTAAAAAAATGAAAGAATTTATGATGATATTCAGTGGCGAAATCAACGAATCGTTTGGACCTTCACCAGAACAAATGCAATCAAATATTCAACAATGGATGGATTGGTTTGGTGGTATTGCTGCTCAAGGAAAAATTGTAAGTGCAAATCGATTGAGTTTTGAAGGAAAAACTTTGAAGCCTAATAATGTAATTGCAGATGGCCCTTATGCAGAAGTAAAAGAAATTATTGGTGGCTATGTAGTAGTAAAAGCTACTAACATTGATGAAGCTATGAAATTGGCAGAAGGTTGTCCAATTGTTCTTCACGGAGGACACGTTGAAGTAAGAAGTATTATACCAATGAACGGTTAATTTGAACGAGAAAGAATTAATTCCACAACTTTTTAAAACAGAGTACAGAAAAATAATTTCTGTACTCTGTAAGTTATTTGGCATTGTTCATATTGAAATTGCAGAGGACATTACAAATGATACTTTTTTATTGGCTTCTGAAACTTGGGGATTAAAAGTAATTCCCGAAAATCCAACAGCCTGGCTTTATACTGTTGCTAAAAACAAAACCAAAGACTACCTTAAACGACATAAAACCTTTTCTGAAAAAATAGTTCCTGATTTTAAACTGAATCAAAACCAAAGTGAAGAATTTGAATTGGATTTATCTCCTAAAAACATCACTGACAGCCAATTGCAAATGATTTTTACCATTTGCAATCCCATCATTCCAGCAGAAGCACAAATTGGTTTAGCATTAAGAATACTCTGTGGCTTTGGTATTGACGAAATTGCAGAGGCATTTTTGACCAATAAAGAAACCATCAACAAACGATTATTTA
>CAXTDG010000434.1:0-4658 GCA_964242675.1 uncultured Chitinophagaceae bacterium | reverse complement strand
ACTACACGGTAGCCGAAGTAATGAACTGTTTTAGAATAATGAAGCAGGCGGCTAATATGGCAAACATTGCCTGCTACATTACTACTACCCAGCCCAGGGCAGAAGGCTGTTTTTTAAGCGACGCTATACAGTTGAAAATGACACAAATAAAAGATAGCGTTCTGGCACAATTTGGTAATAATGCCATTGATTTTTATACCACCCTGGCCGACCCTACAGATAGTACTATCGCTAATCAATATAACTCCGGAGATGGTATTCATCTAAACAATGCCGGCCACCGTATCCTTTTCGAGCGGGTGAGAGATAAAAACATTTTCGGCCAGGTGATTTTGCCCCTGCAATTGATCAGCTTTACCGGTACCCTAAAAAACAATGAAGGCCTGTTGGAATGGAAAACTGCTGCAGAAGCAAACCTGAAGAACTTTGAGGTGCAAAAGAGTACAGATGGTACCCATTACCAAGTGACTGGCCGGGTAGCTGCCAACAATACTGTTGGGCCAAACACCTACACCTTCGTTGATAAAACCAGTTTGAGTGCAACCAACTATTACCGGCTGAATGCGATAGATAAAGATGGCAAAATGGCAATGTCGGTTACTGTAAAGCTGTATTTGAATAATAAAGCTACCGGGATAAAAAGTGTTTATGCAAATACCGGTGCTATATATGCAGAAATATATGCTACTGCCAGCCAGTTAGCAACACTGCAGCTATTCAACGGTGCAGGCCAGCAACTGGCAAGTGACAATATACCCATTCCCCAAGGTAATACCATTGTCAGGCTTACTCACCTAGTAAATTCCGGTTTATATTTCTTTAAAATAACGGACAGCCATGGGAATACAGATATTAAAAAATTAATATATCAATAGCTCAGTTTATTACTACTAACCTCCGCCCGGCTTCGTGTCGGGAGCCGGGTAGGAACTGCATGGAAGCTATATGCAACGCTATTGTTGCGGTTCCTGGGACACCACAGGTATTCGGAAGAAAATGAAATTGCGTTTTTATGCCTCAGAGAGGCTGCCTGTTTGTAGAAAAAAAGCTTCTTCAAATATTTGATAATGCCTCAGAGAGGTTACCTCAAAAAAGGTAGCCTCTTTGAGGCATGAAAAACCGGATTGAAGGCTTCTGTTTTCTACAGACAGGTTACGCCGCTGGCGTAAAGAACCGTGAATCACTACCAAGATGTTTTTTTCCGAACAGCTGTGCTGGGCACACGAACCACAGCAGGCGGGTTGCGTTCTTTGTAACCACTGCTATTTATGAGTACACCAGCCACGGCAGATGGGTTTATTTTGCATCCAGTATCATGGGTGTATTGCCTTTGCCCATTACAATTATTTTGGCATTGGGGCTGGTAGCCATTTCCTTCATGGCCTGTATTTGTTCGTATTGCAGTTGCTGCTCGGTAAGGCCGGTATTAATGATACGCTGGTAATCGGCAATGCCCTGTGCTTCTACCCGTTTGCGTTCTGCTTCCTGCCTTTCTTTTTGCAGCACGTATTCCATCTTTTTAGCATCCTGCTCGGCGTTTATTTTGCTTTCAATAGAGGCTTTTACCGAATTGGGCAGGCTGATGTTGCGTACCAGCAACTGCTCCAGCAACAGGCCACGTTTTTTAAAATCGGCTTCAATGCCTTTGTAAATGCGTAGCTGAAACTCATCCCGGCGGGCACCAAATAAATCTACTGCCTGGTAGTACACCGCATTGTCCCGTATTTTAGTGCGGGTAATGGGCCGCACAATTTTATCCTTGAAGTCTTCTCCAGTTTCACGCAGCAGGCGGGGTGCATCCGAAGCCACTACCCGGTACAGTACGGTCAGGTCTATCGTTACCTCCAGGCCATCGCTGGTAAGCACCCGTATGGCATCGTCGCCTTCTTTGTCGCCTTCGTTCTTTATACCACTCATGGTATAGTTCTGTGTTTTTATATCCAGTACCTGCACATTCAGCAGGGGGTTCACAAAGTGCAGGCCACTGCCCAGCACATCCGGCTGCACCTGGCCAAATAGTACCTTCACGCCTACTTCACCGGCATCTACCTGCTTTATACAGGACGAAAAAATACCAATAAGAATGAATAAGCTGCCCACATACCACGGTACTTTGTTGTAGGGCTGTAGCCGGGGGCTGTTACGGGCTACGGCTGAAAAAATGAGGATGAGTAATATGCCGATGATGATGAAAAACATACAATAATTATTTTAAACAAATACAAAGCTATTGCAGTCGGCCACCATTCCAACGTTAAGGTGCTCGGTATCTATTACACCACCGATTCGTTCGGTTTCATGTCTATCTCCCGCCCCGATTCGTGTCTCTACAAATCAGATTGGTCGGGCCGGTGCAAATTCATATACAATTGTGCAAGTAGCTGTAAAGCTGATTGGTAGAAATACGAACCACGGCAGGAAGTGTTGTGTTACTATTGAACTTTATTAGAACGAAGAAGCTAGCGAGTTCGCAGGTTTAGAAAACCGAAAGCCCTGTGGAGAAATGTGAGAACTTTCTTTCGTCTTTCCGATTTGTATAAAAAAAAGCAGCTTCCCGTTAAAGAAGCTGCTCCTGGTTTTTTGAGAAATATATCAGATAAAGACTACTCAAAAATTAGTTGCTCGTCCCGATCCTGCACAGGGATCTTCCGAATGAAATCATCGTAACCATCGTCATCATGGTTGCTATATACACCATACGCATCCATCGTGTAGCCAATAGTACCGTCGTTGGCTTCTATGATATATACGATTGATGAATCCGCAGGATCGGTCTCACTTTCAAAACGATACGTTTTGATAATCATCAGTTGCTCCGGCTGGTAAAACTTACCACTCGTAGTAGTAAAGCCTTGTGGCGTAATGGTAAACTCGTTATCCTGCCGCTTAACACGTAGTTTTTCCAGTATCTGTGAAAGTGTATTCATTACACTTGGCTTGTAATCAGTCATAAAAAACAGGGTTTTTTAAATGTATACCTCTATAAGGTCAAAGGATATGCCAAAGGAGGTGTAGCCACCTTTATTTAGAAAACCTCAAAAAAATTTAATAGCTGGTATTGAGCGGCTAGAGAACTACTAAAAGAAGACCTGATATTGTAGCCAGGCACTACTTGCATTGCTGCTACGAGCTATAGCTCCGCTGACTTGTCGGGTAAAAACGGGTCGCAGTTCGTAGTTGAGCGACAACTTTGACTGGTGCTTATTCATAAGCCAGTTTACACCAGCATTGTACACATTCACCGGGCTACTCAGCTTTTCATAATCGCTCCAGCGCCAGGATAGGTAAGGCAGTAGCGTTCCAACTTCACCCAACAAATCTTTTGGCAGACGCAAGCCAAGCTGCGTGTATATGCTACGACCGGTACCAAACATGGGGTAGGCATTACCAGCCCCATTAAAAACACTTGCATTTCTATTTCCATTGGCCGGGTTCATAATGCCATTGTTGCGGATGTAGGCCGGGCCATAGTCTGTATTAAAATAACCCGCATAAGCACTTAGTGCATACTTGTTGTTTTGCAGTGGCATATCAGCAAAAAGGGCTACCGACCACAGCAGCATTTTATGGTAAGCCGTGTCATTACCTGTACGGGTAAAGCTGGCTTTATCCTGGTAAATAGCACCGCCTTCCAGATTCAGCACCTTGCGGTCGCCCAGGTAAGTGCCCGCCATGTAAGGCGTGGTATGTGGTTCTTTATCCCAGAAGTTGTAGATCAAAAATGCCTGGTACTGGTGTGTATGGCCAAAAGTGCTGAACTGTGCATCTGCACCCGGAACAGGTGGCGTAGCACCGTTTGTTTGTATGGGGAAGGGATCGGTAAAAGCTACTCGATAATCTAATTTGCCCAACTGCCCACGGGCATAAATACTCAGCTTACGGGCAAATTCGTCTGTCTGGTCCACCGTGGCTTGCAGGAAAACCGGTACATCCGTCGTCATAATAGTGCCGACGCTAGGTTGCGAAAACCGGCTTAGACCACTCAAAATGGTGAGGCCTCCACCCAGTTTCAATTTATCATTTGCCTTAAAAACTTTGTATTCGCCCAGCATATCATGAAAGAAGGCTTGCAGCTTTCGATTGCCTGCATTCTGTGCCAGATAGTTGAAGTTGTTCAACCCAAACTGCGTGTAGAAAAATACATGATCGGTTAGCTGCCCGTATAGTTGTAGCCGGGTGCGGCGCAGGCCAATGTCTACCGTATTGCTCTTAGGGTCGCCGTTTACGGTTGTGCCGGGGTTGCTTTGGTTGTATCGCAGCCATACCTGTGTTAGAAAAGTAGCTTTCAGGTATTTCGATCCGTCAGGCGTTAGATTCAGCTTTAGTTCTGTGAGCGGTTTGGCTGTGTTGGGTGTAGTAGTTGTGGGCTGTGTAACTGCAACGGATGATGTTGTTGCAAAAAGTACTAGCAAGGCCATCGCTTTGTTCCGCATTCCAATCTGTTTTGTTGATTTTAGCCAGCTTTTTACCGAAGGTGATAACATCCTTTTTTACTGAAGCTGCCAACGCCGTAAAAGTGCATCCTCCAGATTAGAAGGAGATAATAATTGGCTTAAGGAGCAATAAAGAAAAAAATGCAGGTGATTTACAGCAATGGCAAAAGGAAAAAAACTGAACACAAGACCAGTGTTAGTCTCAGTAGCTTTAGCGGAGAAGCG
>CAXTDG010000433.1:0-4692 GCA_964242675.1 uncultured Chitinophagaceae bacterium | reverse complement strand
GTATATAGCCGAAAAAGGCCAGGGGGCTACCCTTAACGATAAAAAAATAGGCGTAAGTAGCAAGAGTGAAATTGAACACGCTAACCTGGTAACAGGTTTCCCATATACTTACCTGGATGAGCCCAATGGTCCACTGCAATGTTTTGAGCGTTTTGTTCGCCAGGGTGTGCCCATCCGTCGCTTGGGCAGTGCTGCCTTAGACCTTTGCTGGGTAGCTGTGGGCCGCTTCGATGGTTTTTACGAGCACAAACTACAACCCTGGGATAGTGCTGCCGGTTATTTAATAGTGACCGAAGCTGGCGGAAAAGTGACTGATTTTAAAGGGGCTACTTATTCACCCTATAAGCCAGGAATAATAGCCAGCAATGGTTTGATACACGAAGACCTGATAAAAGTCATTAATAACGAACACCCTTTCTTTAAGCTAGAAAAGTAGGCACTGTTGCTAGTAGATATTACCATGAAAAGTAAATGGTTTGTAACTATTTTTCTTTTGACCGTTGTTGCGGTAGTTGCATCATTTGCTCAAGGTAGTAAGGTTGATGATAGCCGGTTTATGCAGTATATAGCTGATTGTAAAACACAAGCTATAAAGATGTACTATAAAGACGAACAGGGGAACCATCTAGGCAGTATTGCTAAGCTGAAAAGCTGGCTGGCAACTAAGGGGCAGATTTTAGTGTTTGCGATGAATGGTGGCATGTATCAGGAAGATCTGAAGCCGGTAGGATTGTATATAGAAAATGGCAAAGTGCTATCGCCTTTGAATAAAAGAGACGCTGGCGGTAATTTTTACCTGAAACCGAATGGTGTTTTCTTTATTACCCGAAACAACATAGCGGGTATTAGCACTACGAATGATTTCAATACAGCTCAGGTACTATATGCAACACAATCTGGGCCTATGCTGGTGATTAATGGAAATATTCATCATTCTTTTGCCAAGGGTTCTGCTAACATTAATATCCGAAACGGGGTTGGTATTTTGCCCGATGGTAAAGTTGTTTTTGCCTTGTCGAAAGTGCCAGTCAATTTTTACGATTTTGCCGAATACTTTAAAGAGCTAGGTTGTAAAAACGCACTGTACATGGATGGATTTGTTTCCAGAATGTATGCTCCTCAAAAACAATGGACACAAACAGATGGTGATTTTGGAGTGATGATTGGAATTGCAACTGCTAGCAAATAATATATTAACTACACACTCATAATTCATAACGCATAATTCATAATTGTTTTGGAACGTACTGAAATAGCATCTCTTGGTGAGTTTGGCCTTATTGACCACCTCACTCAAAACAACGAAACCCGGCAGTCTTCTACCATACTAAGTGTAGGCGATGATGCTGCTGTAATAGACCATTTTGGCAAGCAAACCGTTATCAGCACCGACCTGTTGCTGGAAGGCATTCACTTCGATCTGGCTTATACACCGCTAAAGCATTTGGGGTATAAAAGCGTGGTGGTAAACCTAAGCGACATCTACGCCATGAATGCCACGCCTACACAAATCACTATGAGCATTGCCTTCAGCAACCGCTTTAGTGTAGAAGCGCTGGATGACTTTTACGAAGGTGTGTATGCTGCCTGCGAGAAGTATGATGTCGACCTGATTGGCGGTGATACTTCCACTTCCAACAAAGGATTTATAATTAGTGTGACGGCGCTGGGCGAAATAGCCCCAGATAAATTTGTGACACGAAGTGGTGCCCAACCCAACGATTTGTTGTGTGTTACCGGTTGGCTAGGTGGCTCGTTTTTAGGCCTCACGTTGATGGAACGGGAGAAGAAGATTTTTATGGAGAACCCTAACATTCAACCCGATCTGGAAGGGGAAGATTACATTGTTGGCAGACTGTTGAAGCCGGAAGCCCGCAAAGACATCATCGAGTTTTTTGAGCAGCAAAAAATAGTGCCTACCAGCATGATGGATGTAAGCGACGGCTTGAGCAGCGAAATTTTGCACCTGTGCAAGCAAAGCGGTTGTGGCGCCCAGGTATATGAAGATAAAATTCCGGTGCATGATGCGGCCCGACAGTTTGCTTATAAACTGGAACTTGATCCCACCATGTGTGCCCTCAACGGTGGCGAAGACTATGAACTGGTCTTTACTATGAAGCAGGAAGACTATGATAAAATTGTGCTGAACGAGCAGATCAGCGTCATTGGCTACATGACGGATAAAGTAGAAGAAGCAAACATCACTACTAAAGGCGGCAACAACCATAAACTGGTAGCACAGGGCTGGCAGCACCAATAAAGCAATTGACAATGGATAATTGATAATGATGCAATTTTGAATCTGCATTATCAATTATCCATTTTTAATTATCCATTATTAAAATGCGTTCCCTCCGTATCATCTTTCCCATTTTTGCCATTGTATCGTTAGCTTTTTGGTTGCAACGAGGTTATAAAGCTGTCAGCGAGCCTTCCTTTTTCGATATCCCCAAAAAGTTATCGGAGGAAAAGCTAACGCTACAGGTGCGGCTTTGGGGTGTACCAGGCGGAGCAGAAGTATGGAGCCTTAGCAAAAGCGGTAGTACTGATGACCGCCTGTATTTACAATCAGCCCGGCCTTCGCAAACCATTCCGCAGGAGTACTATCGGCTAAAAGACAGCGGCTATGTGCTGAAACTATATGGCTCGTTTTACAAGGGTAAAGGTATTCCCCAGGAATACTTTTCTATAAAACCTAAGCCCGAACGCTACTCCGTATTTCGCTACGAAAGCCTGGATGTGGTGAAAGACAATTAATAATAAGCAACGGGCAAAGGGCAATTTTAAATAGGTTTTCGTTTTCTTCAAATTTTTCCCGTTGCTTATTATCAATTACCCGTTGACTCCCCTCTTTCGTCGCTGCTTTTCAATGAGTTAGCTTTTATGGTATAATGCTTGCTTTTGCCTTCTGAATACCACCGCTACCTAAGCCTTATCACCCGCTGTATATCTATAAATAGGTAGCGTTCTGCGTATGAGGAACAGCACCTTATGAGTATATCTGCCAAAAAAGTACTTCGTACCACTGGGAAAGTAATTGCATGGATTGTAGGCATTATTATTTTTCTGGTGCTACTACTATACATATTAATACGAATCCCCGCCGTACAAAATTTTGCTAAAAACAAGGTTGTTAACTATCTCGAAAAAAAGATAGGAACCAAAGTAGCCATCCGCAAGTTGTCGCTGGATTTCCCAAAACAACTAGTGCTGGAAGGCGTGTATTTCGAAGATCAAAAAAAGGACACTTTACTTTCTGCTGAGAAACTGAGGGTAGATATTGCCCTGTTCAAACTACTGAAAAGTGAAGTAAACATAAGCTACCTGGGCCTGGAAGGGATGAATGCTAATATTTACCGGGTAGGTAAGGATACCACTTTCAACTACCAATATATTGTAAATGCTTTTACCAGCCCCGAACCCACGCCTACCGATACCTCTGCCAGCACAATGCAGTTTCACCTAGATAAAATTGAACTCGACCGCATCCGGGCTACTTTCAAAGATGATCAAACCGGAAACGACGTCGTTTTTTTCCTGGGCCATTTCGATACCCGCATCAAAACCTTTGACCTTGCCAATTCTATTTACGAAATACCGAACATCAACATTTCCGGCATCCGCAGTACGGTAAAGCAATACAAACCGTTGATGACTTCTACCTCGGCAGATAGTGTAGCTGCTGTAACCGATTCGGCCCAGGCACTAAACCTAAAACTGAAAACGATCAACATAAAAGACGTTCAGTTTAGTTACGCCAACACATTACAATCTTTAGCCGCCGATTTGAACTTGGGTGAATTGACTACTGACATTAAGAACCTGAACCTTAGCACTTTGCTGATTCAATTGAATAAAATTGAGTTGAACAATACTAAAGTAAAAGTACATTTAGGTAAAAGTCCGCAATCGGATATGGTGGCTAATGAAGCGGTTGAAGCAGCTGATTCCATTGGCAGCAACCCCTGGCGGGTAGAACTAGGCAAACTACTTTTTGCTAACAACGATATTCAGTTCGACAACGACAATCTACCTAAGCAAAAAATGGGTATGGACTATGCCCATCTGAATATCAAAGGGCTAAAAACCGATATAGATACGCTGGTAATTACGCCGGACAGCTACAAAGGCCATATAGAAAATATTGCTTTCATTGAGCAAAGCGGTTTTGATCTGCAACAGCTAAAAACCGATTTCTACTACGGCCCAAAAGAAGCTTACCTGAATAACCTAGTGTTTAAAACACCAGGATCCTCTTTAGGTAATAAAATATCCATCTCCTACCCTTCTATCGATTCGCTGGCTACGCACATAGGCGATTTGTACATTGATGCCGATCTGAACCAGTCGCAGCTTTCCATGCGGGACATCCTGACTTTTGTTCCTTTCCTGGCAGATTCTTTTCCAGCCATTACCAAATACAGAAACGCTACAGTAAAACTGAATACAAATATTCGAGGCTATGTAAAAGACCTGAATATTCCCCAGTTTCAGTTGAGCGGAATTGGCGCTACTTCTGTGGCTATGCATGGCAATATCAAAGGCCTGCCCGATGCTAATCGTACTGCCTTCAACCTAAGCCTGGATAATTTCAAAACCACCCGTAGTGATATTGAGGCCTTTTTGCCTAAAGGAAGTTTACCGCCCAATATTCGCCTGCCGGAAACCATTGCCGCACAAGGGGCTTTTAAC
>CAXTDG010000432.1:0-4701 GCA_964242675.1 uncultured Chitinophagaceae bacterium | reverse complement strand
TATTTTCAAACTGAAAAAACCGGCAAGTCATCTGTACAGGGAGGCGAAGACAATGCTTGTAAGTTTTGACACTTTAACTAAAATGCTTTACACAAGCGACGGCAATACAAAATTTATATACCGTTGGAACAAACTGCTGCAGGTAACAGATTCGTCGTATGCATCATCGCCCGCCGTATCGGCCTCATTTTTCAACGACGCCCAGGGCACGCGCAAAGCGGTTTTTTCTACCTTAGGCACTATCAAAGCGAACGATATTTCTGAAGGCCTGCTGTTACAATATAATGTAGCTCAAAAATTTATTACTCCGGAAGATACCATCGCCAAAGGTCTTCCACGTCCGGTTCAGGTGGTGCCGGCAGATTTGAACAATGACGGTGTTACCGACTGGGTGGTTTGTGGTTTCGGGCATAACAAAGGCGCACTCTACTGGCTGCAGGCGCTGCCCCGGGGTGGTTTTAAAAAGCATTCCATTGTTTCCGTACCGGGCGCCATCCAGGCCATCGTACGGGATTTCAACCACGATGGCTGGATGGACCTGATGGTACTGTTTGCGCATGATGATGAGTCCATCAGGCTGTTTACCAATAATCATAACGGTTCTTTCAATGTTTCAAGAATCCTCACGTTCCCACCCGTAAACGGGTCTTCCAGCTTTCAATTGGCAGATTTTAATCATGACGGATTGCAGGACATCTTATATGCATGTGGTGACAATGCAGACCTCTCCCCCATCCTGAAGCCCTTTCACGGCATTTATATTTATCTCAATAAAGGGAAAGCAGGTTACAGGCAGGCATACTTTTATCCTATCAACGGTTGCACAAAAGCGGTAGCGGCCGATTTTGATAAGGACGGTGATCTTGACATTGCCACCATTGCATTCTTTGCAGATTTCAAAAATAACCCGTCGGAAAAGTTCCTGTATTTTGAGCAGGATGATACCCTGCATTTTGTGCCGCATGCTCCACCCATCGAAAAAAATGGCAGGTGGCTTTGTATGGATGTAACTGACATTGACAGGGATGGGGACCCCGATATCATCCTGGGCAACTTCGCCAGAGGCCTGATCATCCTCAAAGATTACCAACCCGACTGGAATTTCAATACGCCTTTTATTGTACTGGAAAATAATACAGCGGGAAAGCCTTAAACATGCTGTTCAGAAGTGTACTTCAGTTAGGTTTGCAACCCCGAAAGGCAATGTCATTAAGCTTCAATTGCAAGCACTGTGTGCAAAATGAGGATGTGCCCGGCTATCCCCTCCGTTGGAGGGGACGTTATTTCCTTCGGAAATAACTGGGGTGGGTATACGGGGCAGGGTGCTAACGGGTATAATAAATTTGTGCTTGTTGGTGATCGTTTCGGGTGGTAGTTGCTAACTACTCACAGCCAAACCCACCCCTGTTTGGCCTTCGGCTCAAACGTCCCCTCCCAGGAAGGGATGGGCTACCAGCCTCATCTTGCACTCAGTGTTTTCAATTGAATCTTAATGACATTGCCCTAAGGAGTGACAGGATTATAGCAACAAATAGATTATGAAACGCAAACCATGAAAGAGTGGCATTATTGGTAGTCTGTAGAATTTATGTCACCCCTTCGGGGTTAGTTGTACAAAGAAGTATTACATCACCAGCCTTCTATCATGTTTGGAGAAAACCTGTACAAAAACTACTATGGGTTTTTAAATAGCTTACCATTAACAACTTTCTTTTTCTTCATAAACAAACCTAGCGCCAGAAGCACCGGGATGAACAAAAGCAGCCAGTAATAGTTTTTATGCCGGTGACCCGTATTGTTGTTTTCAACGATGGTTATTAGCCGGTTGGCTTTCTGTGAGAGCAGCACCTGTTCTTTTCCGCCCACCCAGGTAATTCTTACCGTATCTATGTGCGTAGCATTGCCGAGGCCGAAATGCGCAATTGTTGAGTTTTGCGAACTATGGCTGGAACCTCCATCAATCTCCCTGATCATTTTGGTGTTGCCCAATGAAATTTCTACCCTGGCGCCAATCCCGTTCTTATCTGCATCCACACCGGTAAGCTGGATTTTAAGCCAGTTTCCCCCTACCGAATCATTGCGGTAAAGCAGTGTAGGTGAGGGATCGGAAAAATTATTATTAATGGGCTTCTGATTTACTACCAGCAAATCGAGGTCGCCGTCATTGTCAAAATCAAATACTACGGAGCCCCGGCTTACGCCCCGGTCGGCCATGTTCATTTCTTCGGCTTTGTTGATGTAATGGCCATTCACATTCTCGAAGTAATAATCAGGATTGGGTTCTACATAAGGGTTCAGGCAGCCGTTGGCTACAAAAAGATCGAGGTCGCCATCGTTATCAAAGTCAGCAAAATTGGCTCCCCAACTTACCGGCTGGTATACCCCGCCTTTATCGGCTACCCTGGTAAACCGCGTACCAAGCACTTTAGACATATCAATAAAAGGTTTGCCTTTACCCTGGTTCACCATAAATTTATTGCCCCGGATGTTTGTAATGTAATAATCCAGCAGTCCGTCGTTGTTATAATCGCCTACCGCCGTTCCCATGGCGTTGATACCGAGGTTCATTTTATAAGCTTCGCTTACATCTTTGAACTTTTCGCGGGGATACTGGTTTTCCAGTAACTTACTGGGCGTATTCTTATACCCGAAATCATGATTGATGATCAGGTCGAGGTCGTGGTCGTTATCAAAATCGGTAAATACGCCGCCAAATCCAAAACCGGTATAAGACATCCCGTAACCCGAATATTCGACCTCAAATTTTTTTCCATTTTTGTTGATCAGCAAATATCCTTTGGCCATTTGCCTGGAACTAACGATCACTTCATCATCTATCAGGCTTAGTTTCCCTTCAAATTCCTTGAAATAATTACCTACATACAGGTCAGGGTAGCCATCATTGTTTACATCTCCGAACATGGCAGCGGTACTGAAAGACGGGTAGGCATCCAGTCCGTATTCATGAGTAGCGTCTCTGAAGGTGCCGTTTCCCCTGTTGATAAAAAGCAGGTTTGGTGCGCGTGGAATTTTACCGGCATTCTCTTTTGTGGTGATAGTGGTAATAAACAGATCACGCCAGCCGTCTTTATTTACATCTGCCGAAACGGCCCCCTGGGTAATGTATTTTATTTTTGTTGCAAGTCCTGAATGCTGATAGATGTTTTCAAAGGTTCCATTGCCTTTGTTGAGGTATAAAGCATCAGGCGCCATACCACCGGTAATGAACACATCTTCGTATCCGTCGTTGTTACAATCAAACACTGTGGCGCCGCCTCCGAAGCTTCCTTCATACACTTCAAACTGGTGGCGGATACCTGCCTGCGCGGCAATCTCCGTAAAATGCTGACTACGCAAATGGAAACAAATCAATTGAAGCCCGGTAAATATCAGCAACCATTTATTTACCTTGTCCATTGCAGTTCATTTACGTGGTGGCCGATTTTTTTTCCTTCCTGTAAACCGGTGTTGTTATCCTGCATGGTATGTATGCCGCCCAGGAAGCGGGAGTAAGCGGTTTCTTCCGCTACCTGCCAGAATGAATTAAAGTGCCTGGGCTTGTAATCAACATTTTTAGCTTCATCTCTGTGGCGGCCAGCATGCGAACTGTCGGTAAAATGCAACGAATCTCCATATAAGCCTGCAAGTGTTACTGCAACGGCAGCAGCCTGTGTAGCATGACCGGAGGGAAAAGCCGGAAACGGGGGATCTGGCCAGAAAGGGTCCCACTCCGGATCGATGTTTTCGTTCACAAAAGTGGAGGGCCTTTCCGAGAAAAAATGATATTTCAATTTCCAGCAGATGATAAAAGCGTCTGCTACGGCTATGCCTACACGAGCATAAGTTTCAGTGGCTTTCAGCATGCCGGGTTTGGTAACGCGCACTACGGTTGATGCCAGGTTGTAGGAATGACCGGGAGGCGTAAAGGTTTCAGAAGGGTCGTCGTTCCACCACAAGGCTATTTCCTTTTGTTGCTGTGTGATCTTTTTGTTGGCGAGGTACACTTCCGAAAATTGTTTGTAGCAACCAGAAACGTCGGTAGTGTCGTAAGGTATAAAGTCGGGCATCGGCCAGTTGGCATCCGATTTTAAAAAAGTTCTGTTATCACCCCAGTGCGGATGAAGGGGCCACCGGCTTATCTGCTGGGCAAAAAAAGGCGGCTTCCAGGAACCTTTCGCTGAGGGATAAGTGGTTGCAGCATCAAAGTTTTTAAGGTACCCGCGGTGCCCGCCGTCGTTTTGCGACCAGTTGAAGATAGTTCCAGCAACAGCTTTACCATAAGCCACTGACCGTGCCACTATCTGGTTGTCTTGCATGGTATCGGAAAAAGAATGGTAGATGACTTTTTCGAGAGAATCGATTTTCTGTTTGTTAGCCCTGGAGGTTTGGATATAGATCGCCCGCAGGATAGCAGCCTGTCCCGCATTAAGACTAAGCGCCCAGTTGTACTGTTTGTTTTTTTCCGGCGCGGGCAACAAAGGGAGCTGGTTTAACTGCCCTCCGAGAGAAGCATGATCGGGCGAACTGTTAACCACCGATTCGTACATGGTGATCCCTATGTAGGCAAATGCCCTGCTGGCAAAAGTGGGTGAATTGGCGGGCGTGTTTTTAGTGATGTATAAGGTCATGTCTGCCCACAGCGAAGGAATGTCCGCTTCATGTACCATGATGGAAGTAGGGGAAATATTGCAGGCATATAAC
>CAXTDG010000431.1:0-4701 GCA_964242675.1 uncultured Chitinophagaceae bacterium | reverse complement strand
GGGTTCTACCTCTACCGGTGGTGCTGCAACTCCCAGAGTAGCGGCCCCTACCCGTCGTCAGTAATTTGTTAATCCGATTTCAACAATATTGAACCGTCTCCATTTTGGAGACGGTTTTTTTATATTATAAACGAAAATTTCTCTTTTATAGGAACCCGTTCAGGCATAAACTTTTTTAATTGGCTATAGCCAATTTACTAATTGATTGTTGCCTCTTGTTTATATTATTTGATACTGCATTTGGTTTTCCCTCCGCTCTAATTCCTACTTTAGCCGCATTATAAATGATGCCATATGAGCTACCCGTACCAGATTACATCTTTAGAACAATACCACAAAAATTACCAGCAAAGCATTGAAAACCCGGAAGCGTTTTGGGGTAATGTAGCACAGCATTTTGTATGGCGGCGCCCTTGGCAAAAGGTACTAAACTGGAACTTTACTGAACCCAATATCAAATGGTTTGAAGGCGGAAAGTTGAACATTACTGAAAGCTGTTTAGATCGGTATGCTGCTAGCAAACCCAATAGCCCCGCTATTATCTGGGAGCCAAACGACCCTGAAAAAGATGCCCGTACACTTAGCTATAAAGAACTGCTGCAGAAAGTAATGCAGTTTGCACATGTGCTTAAAAACAACGGCATCCGCAAGGGAGATAGGGTATGCATATACATGGGTATGATTCCTGAACTGGCTATTGCTGTGCTGGCCTGTGCCCGTATAGGTGCCATCCATTCGGTGGTATTTGGTGGCTTTAGTGCCCAAAGCATCCGTGATCGGATCAATGATGCTCAATGCAAACTGGTTGTTACCTGCGACGGTGCTTTCCGGGGCAATAAAGCTATCCCCCTGAAATCTGTAATTGATGATGCAGTGATGGCCTGCCCATCAATAGAAAAAATTATCGTCTTCACCCATACTCGTACGCCCACCAGTATGATCAAAGGCCGTGACCTATGGTGGGAAGATGAAGTTCGCAAGGTAGAAAGCCAAGGAAATCCCTATTGTGCTGCTGAAGAAATGGATGCAGAGGATATGCTTTTCATTCTGTACACTAGTGGTAGTACTGGCAAGCCAAAAGGCGTAGTGCATACCTGCGGTGGCTACATGGTATGGGCTGCTTATACGTTTGTAAATGTTTTTCAATACCAGCCGGGGCAGGTACATTTTTGTACGGCTGACATTGGTTGGATTACTGGTCATACGTACATTTTATATGGGCCGCTGGCAGCCGGGGCTACTTCGCTTATGTTTGAAGGCATACCCACCTGGCCCGATGCCGGACGGTTTTGGGACATCATCCAAAAGTTTAAAGTAGACATTCTTTATACCGCCCCTACTGCTATCCGTAGCCTGATGGGATTTGGTACCGGACCGTTGAAAGGCAAAGATTTGAGTAGTATAAAAGTGCTGGGAACTGTGGGCGAACCTATTAATGAAGAAGCGTGGTATTGGTACGACGAAAACATCGGGTATAAAAAAGCACCAATTGTAGATACTTGGTGGCAAACAGAAACTGGTGGCATTTTGATTAGCAACTTAGCTGGCATTACCCCAGCAAAACCCTCATTTGCTACATTACCACTACCTGGGATATTGCCTGCACTAGTAGATGAAGCCGGAAAAGAAGTAGAAGGAAACGGTGTAAGTGGCAATCTGGTTATTAAGCAGCCCTGGCCCGGCATCCTTCGTACCACTTATGGCGACCATGAGCGGATGCGGCAGACGTATTTCTCTACCTATCCCAATTTGTACTTCACTGGTGATGGCTCATTAAGGGATGAACAGGGCAACTACCGAATCACTGGCCGGGTAGATGATGTGCTGAATGTAAGCGGCCACCGCATTGGCACGGCTGAAGTGGAAAATGCCATTAATATGCATGCTGGTGTAGTGGAGAGTGCAGTAGTAGGCTATCCACATGATATTAAAGGGCAGGGTATTTATGCCTACATCATTTACCAAGGCCATGGCGATGATCCAAAGCTGGCCCAGCAGGATATTTTGCAAACCGTTAGTCGTATCATTGGTCCCATTGCCAAGCCCGATAAAATTCAGTTTGTAAGTGGCCTGCCAAAAACTCGTAGTGGTAAAATCATGCGGCGTATTCTTCGCAAAATTGCTGAAGGCGAAACGGAGAACCTAGGCGATACAACTACGCTGCTGGACCCGGCAGTGGTGGAAGAAATAAAGAGCGGGAAGGTGTAATTCCCAATTCCATCAAATAAAAAAGCGGGCAACTTCTGGTGAGGTTGCCCGCTTTTTTATTAAACTCAATTTAATTATCCGTCATCAATTTATTTAATGACAGCTCATCTATTGAAATAGGGAAGATATATTGAGATTCATTTGGTGCTTTAGATGGGGCGGCACCTTTTGCAGGAATGGTTTGCAGTAAACGCATCAGGTCAATGTTTCTTAAGCCTTCACCCAAAAATTCAATCCTTCTCTCGGTAAGAATCAGGTTAATCAGTTCTGTCTGGGTAGTAGGAGCAAAAGTAGTAGTAGCGTCCGAACGCTGACGTACCGCATTAAGAAGAGCCACTGCTCTTGCGTCTACAGTAGGGGAAGTTCTGGCCAGTGCTTCTGCCAAATTCAGCAATACTTCCGACCAACGCATTACTGGTGCATAGTCCAGATAAGGGGAGGGAGAAATGTATTTTGACACAAATTGCTTTCCACCAATTGTAGCAACCAGGCTTCTCCTCTTATCTGTTGACTTCCAGGCTGTGTTGGCAACAATGCCCGCAGCATTAAGCGAAAACTCCGTTGAACCAGGTGTACTACTGGTTTGGTAGAAATAGCTACCCAGCGAATTTTGAGTGCCTGGATAATCTAAAGGGCTGGCAGATGAAGTAAACGGCATTGAAAGCACAGATTCGGTAGTGGTGTAGGCAGATTTGAAAACATTGGTAATATCAGCCTGCAGTGCATTAGCTACTCCACCACCTGTTGCTGTAAAAGGCGCAACCGTAGGGACGATTTTATTTGCTTCTGTAATAACAGAAGCATAATTCTGCATCGTTAGATAAACCCGTGTTTTCAGTGCAATAACTGTGTTTTTGTGTACCCGTGTAGTGTTGTTATAAGCAGTTGAATAAGATACCGGAACATTAGTTTCGGCAAAATTTAGATCACTCAGAATCTGAGTATATACTTCTGCTACTGTGCTACGGGCCTTATCTGATTCGCCGGGGCCTACTATACCTGTCAACCGTAAGGGAAGACCGGGTTTGCTTCCATTGCCATCGGCATAAGGCCGGGCAAATAGTTGCAGCAAGCTATAATAACTCAAAGCCCTGATAAACCGGGCTTCACCTATGTAGTTATTGGCCGTAGCAGTTCCTACAATAGCCGTTCCTTTGGCTACCATACCATCCAGGAAAATATTGGCCCGGTTGATAGTGGTATACGCCTGTGCCCAAACTCCTTTTACGGAGGTTGAATTATTAGCCAGATTCAGAATCCAGACGTCGTATGCTGTTACCAGATTGGTGCCCTCGGCAATAAAGTCTTCGCCCCTTATATCGCCATACACCTGGTAGCGGCCCCCGTAAAAATTGCCGCTTTTTAAAGCACCATATACAGAGAGCAACTGACCACTAATACGAGCTGGTGTATCAAACGCAGTGACATCAGCTATTGAAGTCTCCGGTGGAGAAGTAAGATACTCCTTTTTACAGGAGGGAAGAACCGTGATAGCAGCAAACCCTGCTGCCAGTAAATATTTATTTATTTGTTTCAGTTTCATTACAAGATAGTTTAAGGATAATTAAAAGCCGACCTGTAGACCCACCGTAATAGTACGGCCATTTACCACACTGTTTCTTTCAGAACCCTGACCAGCTGAACTGGTTCCGTTGGAAGATACTTCGGGATCGGAACCAGGATACTTTGTCCATATCAACAGGTTCTGGCCACTTACATATACCCTGGCAGTTGCCAGTTTTATTTTATCGCTAAGGCTACGTGGAATGGAATAACCGAGGGTAGCTGTCTTTAGTTTAATGAAGTCACTTTTAAACATATTAATATCCAGCGGAATAGTATTACCATAAGAAACATTATCCGTATAAATAGCCCGTGGATAGTTAGTAACCTGCCCTGGAGCTGTCCAGCGTTGCAGTACATCGGTTGTGTTATTCCAGAAGCGCTGGTCGTGCAGGCCAGCATTGGTACCATAAGAAATCCACGCACCTGTCTGGTAGGTCATCAGTATATTCAGCTCCAGCCCTTTGTAACGGAAAGTATTGCTCCAGCCGCCTACAAACTTAGGCTGGGTTGGATGGTACATTACGGCATCGGTTGCCTGGCTGATGGCTGGTGTAATGGTGTCTTTGCCCATGTAATTCCAGTTTCTGCCACCGGTAGGTACAATATGCTGGTAAGTAACAGCTCGGCCTGATTTATCATAAAAAATTCTGCGACCAGTTTGTGGATCAACCCCACCAGTACGAACTATATACAGGTACCCTACAGAATAACCGGGAGCAGTTCTGTTTACGTTTTCACCAGTAGTACCTGAACCTGTTAGATATAGTACTTCATTTAAACCAGGAGCCAGAGCAGTTACTTCATTCTTAATGTAAGTGAAGTTGAAGTTGGAATTCCAGCTGAAGTTTTTAGAGGAAACAATATTGGCATTCAGCGTTACTTCAACGCCCTTATTATACATGGATCCAATATTGGTGAGGATGTTAT
>CAXTDG010000430.1:0-4732 GCA_964242675.1 uncultured Chitinophagaceae bacterium | reverse complement strand
CAACTGGCTGCGCCCCTCTACTTCGCTCATGCGGCCTAGATAGCCGAGATAGTTTTTTTCGACCGCCTGAAAATTGTCTTCACACTCGGCGTACATCATTCCAAAAACGGCATCGGCATCTGTTTTTCCATACACATGCGGTATGCCCCAGTTGTCCCGAACAATGGTTACCGCTTTGGCCTGCTGTTGGTAAACCGCTTTTTCGACAGCGGAAAACTGAGCGACAGAAACGATGGGTAGCAAACCACAATTTAAAATGACAGCTACCAGAATCCGATGAAAATGATGCATTGAAATGTTAGCAATTAATTGAAGGGGTTAAAAATAAAAACATCCTGGCTAGGAAGCCAGGATGTTTTGGTAAGGTGACATTTCAGGTATAAAAGTTCATACTGAAATTAATTTCAATGTTTCACTTTATACAATCTAGCCCCAAATAAAAAGATAACGAAGTAGCAAATAATTGGCAGATAGTACGACTGGGCAACGCTATGGTTGGCAATCTTACCCATGAAGTAAGGCAGCACTGCACCGCCCACCACGCCCATAGTGATGAACGAGGAAGCTTGCTGCGTATGGGTTCCAAGGTTTTTCAGCCCAAGACTGAAGATGGTTGGGAACATAATGCTGAAAAAGAAATTGAGCATGAGCAACGCAATAAACGATGGCCAGCCCCAGGCCTGGGCAATGATCAGGCACATCAAAACACTGCCTCCGGCAAAGGTGGCCAGCAGCTTGTTTGGAGCAATAAATTTCATGATGTAAGTACCGGCAAAGCGGCCCACCATCATCATAATCATGCTCAGGCTGAAGTAGTTGGTGGCAGTAGCATCGGAGAAACCCATTACATCGTGCCCATAGTTGATAAAGAATGCCCAGGTGCCGCCCTGTGCCGCCACGTTGAAAAACTGAGCCACCACGGCCCATACAAAATGTTTGTGCTGGAACAATGTTTTAGAAGGTTCGGTATCTACGTTTAAGGCATCCTCCGAGTTGGCAGATGTAGCAGAGTGGGGATCGATGAGTGCTGGCACTTTTACAAATGAAAAAGAAACAGCCAGCAGCGCTATTACTGTTCCAATAATGATATACAGTGTTTTTACAGAATCGAGGCTAGTACTGGCAACAGCACCTACCGCTGTAGTAAAAAAGAAATACCTGCCAATTTGTGGCCCTACCACGGCACCAAGACCATTAAAGGATTGAGCGAAATTAATTCGCTGATCACTAGTCCGCTGGTCGCCCAAGGCAGCAACGAAGGGATGGGCCACCGTTTCGAGTGTTGCCAAACCACAAGCCAGTACAAAAAGGGCAATTCTAAAATAGCCAAACGAAACGGCATTGGCGGCCGGTATAAATAAAAAGGCACCAATGGCATATAAGCTCAGGCCAAGTAATACACCGTTTTTGTACCCAAATCTTTTCATGAATAAGCCTGCCGGTATGCCCATTACCGCATAAGCACCAAAAATGGAAAGCTGTACCAATCCGGAGTTGGCTTTAGATACCTGTAATACATTCTGGAAATGTTTGTTCAATACATCTCCCATGGTGATGGCAATACCCCACAACATGAACAGCGAGGTAACGAATACGAATGTTACTACAAACTTCTTCTCGGTAAAATTGGCTTTCTGCATATGGCTACAAGACGTTTCAACAATGGTAGAAAAATTTGCGGGGAAATGCTTTTAATTTTCTGCTACACCAGCGTACGCCATATTTTTTGTAACTCAGTTTAGGGATAAGAGAATAATTTTTCCAAATCGAAACCCAGGCAAAACTTGTTTGCTGTTCCAGTTCTGTTTTTTACGAATGATTTTGCGGCATATTACCCGACTAAAGTGATAGCGACAATAAACCGGAGCAACAGGAAAAATAACTATGTAGTATGAATTGTTTATGCAGCTGGCGTAAAAGATGCTTTGGACTAATTCTTTTAATAGTGCCCCAATATCTCTGGCTTTATTTCAGCATCATACAATTCTTTCAGCTTGTTATGTACTTCAGCAGAAAGAGATGGCAAGGCAGATGCGCCTACATTCGATACGGCCTGGCTCACTTTAGAGGCACCCGGTATTACAGTCGTTACCTGCGGAAAATCCAGTATCCAGCGAATGGCCTGTTGTGCCATTTCGCCTTCGGGCAGCAATGCTTTTACTTTTTCAGATAGCTCCACTCCTTTCTGGAAAGGCACACCGGAGAAAGTTTCACCAGCGTTGAATGCCTTTCCTCCATCATTATAGTTCCGGTGGTCGTTTTTGTCGAAATGCGTTTCCTTCGAAAACTTGCCACTCAACAACCCACTGGCCAATGGCACTCTTATAATAAGAGCAACATCTTTTTCAGCCGCTTTTGCAAACAATTCATCTGCCACATGCTGCCTGAAAATGTTGAAGATAATTTGTAGCGATGCCAGCCCTTCATGCTCCAGGCATATCAGCGCTTCTTCAGTCGTTTCTACACTAGCGCCAAAATGTTGTATCAGCCCTTCACTTTGCAAGCGACGCAGGTGGTCAAACACTTCGCCACGCCGCATTTCTTCAGTAGGTATACAATGTAGCTGCTCCAGAAACAGGGTATTTTGTTGCAGGTGTTGCAGCGAATCGGTCACCTGCTTTTTCATGCCATCGTAAGTAAAGTTTTGCGGCCATCCATTGCTTCCATCCTGCCTGCGGCCAAGTTTAGTAGCCACGTACACTTCCCTGTTAGTTGTTTGCAGGTATTTCCCAATTATTGTTTCGCTAATGCCCATGCCATACACATCGGCCGTATCTATAAAATTTCCACCTGCCCCGGTGTAAGCATCCAGTATTGCAAAAGCATCCCGTTCGTCCACATTTCCCCAATCTGCACTTCCTAACTGCCAGGTGCCAAGACCAATTTCGGCTACCTTATTTCCTTCAAAATCCCTGTATTTCATGTTTCTTTTTTTACCGTTGCAATGTAAATCAACTCATTTCAAATAGTAGTCCGATAATTAGGCTAACCTTTCAACAATTTTTTGCAATCCGGCATTAAACATGCTTGCCTTCCAATACGTTTTTGTGCGTTTCCGATTTGAGAGAATTTAATAACAATATGACTGCCTGCGATACTACAATTCTACCCTTTTCAAAAATTATTCAACCCCCGGCTTCCGTTTTCCATTATGCTTCGGCACCGGTAGCCGGGCTTCGGGTATGCGTTATAGTGCCGGCACGCAATGAGGCAGATAATCTTACGCAAACACTTTCTTCTTTGTATCAGCAAAAAGATGGGTATGGAGTGCCATTGAAAAAGCATTTGTACGAAGTGCTATTGCTGGTAAATAACTGTACTGACGATTCGGTAGCTATTGCCCGGCAATTTCAACAGCACCATCCACACTTTGCACTACATATTGCCGATATACATCTTGCCAAAGACAAAGCAAACATTGGCACAGTGCGCCGCCTGCTGATGGACGAAGCCTGCCACCGCCTGAAACAAAGCGGCTGTGCCAATGGTATCATTGCATCTACCGATGGCGACACCGTAGTAGATGAAAAATGGGTGTACAATATTGTTAGGGAAATTGAGCAGGGTGCAGATGCTGTGGGAGGCCGTATTCTTACCAATACCAACAATAGCCCGGTGCGGCTATGGCATTTGCGAAACGTAATGTATCGTACGCTGCTGGCACGGGCCGAGGCCATTATTGACCCCTGCCAGCACGACCCCTGGCCTCGCCATTTTCAATACTTTGGAGCCAACCTAGCTGTTACCTGTAAAGCATATGAGCAGGCAGGCCGCTTGCCCGAAGTGCCATTTTTGGAAGACCATGCTTTTTACGAAGCGTTGAAGATGGTAGATGCCCGTATACGCCGGAGTAATACGGTGAAAGTATACACCTCCGACCGGCAGCATGGCCGTGTGGAAATAGGCTTTTCAGAGCAGTTGAAAACCTGGAGTAAACAGATTACTAAAAAAGAATCTCAAGTAACAGAACCGATAGTACCACAAATGCTGAAGTGGAAACTGCGTAAAGCTCTACGTAATACTTACAATCAGTTTCAGCAGCACGGTATTTATAATAAAAACGAGATAGCTGCCATTTGCCGACCCTTGCAAATTCCTTTCGACTGGATGCTTTGCAAAATGGACGGCAGCCGCTATTTTGGAACCTTGTGGAGTGCGGTGGAAAAGCGGCTTATTACCAATAAATGGAATGAGCAATGGCTACCACAACCTATTACAGAAGCCATTGCAGAATTGCGGTTGTTTATTTCTCAAAAGGAGAAATTGGTAATGGGCAATAATTAGAATTGTATCAGGCTAATTTTCTTCTTTTAAGATGCCTTTTACACTTTCTCAAACAAATCCAGCCGGTACTTTTCTTCTCTTTGGTTTAGTAAGTGTTTCAGGCGCTTGCCCGGTCCGGTTTGCTGCATAAATTGATCGTGGACTTCATCTCCGGTTAGCGGATAATCGGGTACTTCCGGCGTCCAATGCACCAGCAGTAAGTTGCCACCGGGCAGTAGTTGATTTACTGTTTTTTCAATTAATTTTTGCAGGTCGTCAGGCGATAAATAATAGCCTACTTCTGAAATTAAGATCAGGTCAAAATCAGATAAGGGAAAAGTTTCTGGCACCACCATTTTCTCAATGGTTACCTGCGGAAAATTTTGCAGGCGTTGACGGGCTTTTGCCAATGGTGCTTCGGCTGCATCTACTGCCAGCAGCCGCTTACAGCGAAAGGCCAGCATTTTTG
>CAXTDG010000429.1:0-4740 GCA_964242675.1 uncultured Chitinophagaceae bacterium | reverse complement strand
TATTGGTACTGTATGGAAAGGATGGTTTTATCCTCACACTAATGTCAGATACTTTTAATAAAAAAGGTACTAATGAATATCCTGCGGCTTTTCACTTCGGGTTTATACTGCCATCAGCAGCAGAAGTGACTTATATTTATAGCCGATTGAAAGAAGACAGAATTACTCTTGATAAAGAACCAGCAAATATTCGAAACAGCTTTGGGTTCTACTTTCATTTTGATCGGCTGTTGATAGAAATTGGTCACTATTTTAAATAACACCGCTTCTTATTTAATGACTATAATAAGGGCTAATCATCAGGTACACAATTGGGCCGGTAACAGCCACATAAAACCAAATTGGCCAAGTAATGCGGGCCAGTTTTTTATGGCGGTCAAATTCACCTATCAAAGCCCGGTAAGCAGTAAATAAAATAAAGGGAAGGATAACGGCTGCCAGGAAAATATGCGTCAATAAAAGAATAAAATAGACCGTACGCATGCTGCCCACTGCGGCCTTTTCTGCATCGGTTACTATACCGTCGAGGTTAGCATCGCCAAAGCGGGTTTCGCCGGCCAGCAGGTGGTGAGCTATGTAGGTAACGAGGAATAAAACGGAAAAAAGGATAGCCGTCAGCATCAGGGTTTTGTGCAGTGTTACATTTTTATTTTTAATCGCAATGAGAGCAGCCAGCAACAGCACTGCTACAATAGAGTTGATGACTGCATTGGCAGTAGCAAAAATGTGGATGTCGAAGCCCAGGTTGGCCTCCAGCTTAAAGTTGCTGAGCAGTACCACTACGGCAAATACAACGAACGAAACAGTAAGAATCAGTATCCGGGCAAGCCGGTCATTTTTTTGAAGCGTAAGCATGAAAGGGAATTAGCAAATATAAAAAGGTGAAAATGAATGAAGTAAAGTAACATCTGAAAGCTACCTTAGGGATATAAGATTAGCGATTGTTTGTCCTGATTGGTTACCAAGTATTATAAACTCTCTTGTTTTCCCCCTATAAGTTTTTACGTAAACTTTTCCATCATGAGGATAAGGGCCCATACCCCATTTTTTACTGGCATCGTACCAGACAGTTTCTATATCACTCCGCTTAATGATAAAGTTTGTATTATTCGCTTTCAGCAAAGTCTTATCATCTAGATTAATATTGTTGATGTATTCTTCTTTGATATAAGAGAGCGGATTTGTCAAATCACCTTTTACAATCCAAGGGTTATTCGACTTATCAGGATTGCCGGCGCTTACAAGCTTATTCACTACTATTCCGCTTAGAGATTTTTCTGTAATACGAATCAGGTATGTCCGGTTTAATATCAACATGTAATACTCCATAGCAACAAAATAATCTTCATTAGCCTGATTAAAATATTCCATTATTGTATTCAATATGATCGGTCAAAAGAGATAATTATTTGCACACATTTACACTCCCAATTCCTCAAACCTACTTCTGCGATTGATGAACCACAGGCCGCCAAAAATAATAAGTGGTGCCAGCAGCAGCCAGGGAATTAGTGGAATGTACTCCCGAAAAATAGAAGGCTTGTTATGGTCTTTCTCTAAAGTTAGCTTACCAATATCGTCAGCCAGCTTGCTGAGACTTACGCTATCCAGCCCATTGTAGTAGCCTCGTACCACATGGTTACGGTCCAATAGTACAATACGTTCCGAATGAATAAAATTGGTATCTACTTCCTGCCCGTCTTGTGCTGGTATGCGTAGTTCGTTTAGCATCAGGTCATACATCTCATGCTTGGGGCCGGTGAGCATGGCCCAATTGTCACTATTTACCCCAAAGCGGTCGGCAAAACGTTTCAGGCTGGTTACTGAATCTCGTTCCGGGTCTACGCTTAGTGATATAAAATTGACTTTAGAAGTATCATCAAACTTTTTATTCTTCGGCTCTTCATAGCTTTTTTGCAGCTTCCGAATGTTGCGGGTAAGGCCGGGGCAAATGTTGGGGCACCGGGTAAAAAAAGAATTGACAACAAGTATCTTTCCTTTTAAACTATCCAGCACAAAGGGGCGACCTAACTGATCAGTAAGAGTAAAGTTTCTGACCTTGTGCCATACGGTATCTGTATGCAGTTTGCCATCTTTCTCGGTGGTAATAATATTGTCGGCAAAATAATGCCGGGGCATGGTAACGTTTTCATCGGTAATCACCTTTAGCACAAAGTAGCAGGCTATAGGAATTACCAGCGCTACCAAAAGGCCCGTAAGAGCGCTCTTGTTCATGTATTGCGGTAGAAATGCGGCGCAAATGTACGTAGCGCAGCAGGGCAACAGCAGGTTTTATCAAAACAGAAAACTAACAGCCTTAAAATAATATTGCTGTTGTTGCCTGACACTGGCTTACCCCCATACTTTGAAGATGAAAGCTGCCAGGCCAAATACCACCGTAATAGCGAAAATACCCTTGGCGGTTTGGTCTCTTTTGGTATTAATATAAACAGTAAAAAGCAACACGTTAAGGAATAAGCAAACGACAGACAGGCTCGTTACCAGGCTTTTATTAGTAGAAAGGAAGTACCAGAAATTGGCAAAAGTGGTGAAGCGAAATTGCCATACATAATATAACAGGATGCCTATTATTGGCATCAGCAAGCCTAGTGCTACACCCAGTTTTACGTTGTCTTTTTTTAAAATGAATTGCCCCATAATGCTTCAAGCCGCTTTTTATTTTTGTAATCGGTAAAGTCTATACTAACGGGAACAACACTAACGTAATTGTGTTCAAGTGCCCATACATCGGTATCCTGGCCCTTGTCGAGGTTGGTGAAAGCGCCGGTAAGCCAGTAATATTTGCGCTGGTGCGGATCATGACGCTCTATAAAGTCTTCCTCATATTTGCCATATGCCTGTCGGCAAATACGAATGCCAGCCAGCAATTCCTTGTCAACAGAAGGAATATTGACATTGAGTAACAGGTGCTCATCCTGCTTTTTACTCATTACCTTTTGTACTATTGTTCGTACCACTTCACGGGCTGTAGCAAAGTCAGCTTCCATACTATAATCAAGCAACGAAAAGCCAATAGAAGGAATACCTTCAATACTGGCTTCCATAGCAGCACTCATAGTACCACTATAAATAACGTTGATGGAATGGTTAGCTCCATGATTGATACCGCTAATGCAAAGATCAGGCTTACGGTGCAGTACTTTGTCTACAGCCAGTTTCACACAATCTACCGGTGTGCCATTGGTTTGCCAGGCTTCTATGCCTTCAAACACGTTCATTTTGGTCATGCGTAGCGGGTGGCCAATAGTTATGGCGTGGCCCATGCCGCTTTGGGGCTTGTCTGGTGCCACTACTATTATTTGCCCCAGATCTTTAACTGCTTCCACTAGGTTTTTAATGCCCGGTGCAGTAATGCCATCATCGTTTGTAACCAGTATAATAGGAAGTTCTGGTTGTGAAGAAGATTTCTTTGTTATTTCCTTTTCTGTCAATGGTTCAAATTTTTTGTAACGATAGGTTTATACTTTTTCCAGTCCTTTTATCAGCTTATCTGGGTGTGCAAATGTGAATTAAACTGCCTGCACAACAAAGTATAGCTGTTTTTTATAAATTTTTTTATGAAATATGGAGCAGGCTAACTAATTTAGCCGCTTACACTAAATGCGTTAGTCATGAGCATTGCAGGAAAAAATTTAAAATATTTACGTAAGCAAAAAGGCTTCACTCAGGAGGAAATGGCCGAAAAATTAGGCATTAAACGTTCCCTAATAGGTGCCTATGAAGAAGAGCGGGCCGAACCTCGGCTGGAGGTTTTACAGATTTTGTGTGAGATGTATGAGTTAACACTCGAAGAACTATTATTTAAGAACTTGGCCGATGGCAAAATGGCTTACATAGAAAGACGGCAGGTGGGTAAGTTAGGAGAAAGCAGATTAAGCGTAATAGCTTTTGTACCTATTAAAGCTACTGCCGGCTATATGGCTGGTTATGGAGACCCATCTTATATTGATGAGCTAAACACTTTTACATTGCCTATGCTGGCACCGGGTAATTATCGGGCATTTGAAATTGTAGGAGATTCAATGATGCCTACACCAAGTGGTAGCATTATAGTGGGCGAAAAAGTAGAAGAGGTAGATGATGTGAAATCAACCGACACTTACATAGTAGTAAGCCGTAGCGAGGGCATCGTATACAAGCGAATTGATAAGGTTGTGAAAGGAAAGAAGCAGTTGACCCTGGTAAGTGATAACCCTGTATATCAGCCTTATACAGTTAACACCAACGATGTAGCAGAGCTCTGGCAAGCCAAGTTTATTATAAGTAAACCAACTTCTCCGGTAAGTTTTGATGTTAACCACTTAGCTAGTGTAATAAATACATTACAAGAACAGGTTTCGTACCTGAAGAGTCGGATTCAGTAATTTTTTCTGATGAAATGAAAAGGCCTGTAGCAAATTGTTACAGGCCTTTTTTGTTGTGCTATATCCCGTTGAAATAACGGATGCAATTGCTATCTCGTAACAAGTAAAAGTTCAAAAAATTTTATCTGCATTAGGTAAGATATAGCACTCATTTGACTAAATGAACTTTACGACAATTTCACAAAAAGAAAATTGGTGCGTATAAAAAAAAACATGACTTTAAAAACGATTGAGTAAGCGGTCATTATCAGTGAGTAAAAGGACAGATTTATAGAGAAACTAACTCTAATGCCGTTCCCAGTTTGGGCAATTTTTTACTCAGGCTTCATATTTTTAGCACAAAGCCATAATGAAA
>CAXTDG010000428.1:0-4748 GCA_964242675.1 uncultured Chitinophagaceae bacterium | reverse complement strand
CCATAACAGGTAGGTATTTTCAGCAAAGGGGTTGAAAGTAAAAGATTGCAGTTGCCACATGGAGCAAAGTTCACTTGTTTACATGTTCACTTGTTCACCCGTTCCAAAAATCTGCTTTCAAAAGAGAAAGTAGTCTGCTCAAAGTTCAGAACAGGTGAACTTGTGAACAAGTGAACGAGTGAACTGTCTTTCGTTTAGAACACCTACTTTTAGAACAGCAAAACCGATTTGAGGATTTAAAATTGCAGCACGTATTTAAGGCAAAAATTCAGAGACAGCTAAACTATATGAACGTTTCACTATTGCGCAAACCGGCCGCTATGCTTGTAGCAGCCGGACTTTTCTTTTTCTACAGTTCTCTACAAGCCCAGGTCAATTCTGTCATTTTTGGGAAAAACCGTATCCAGTACCACAAGTTCAACTGGCGCTTTTACCAAACCGAAAACTTCAACGTGTACTTCACCCAAAACGGGTTGGAACTGGCGAAGTATGTGGTGCAGGTAGCTGAGCAGGAACTGCCATCGCTGGAAGCATTTACTGAAATAGCTATGCAACGGCAGGCCAACATTATTTTGTACAACAGTTACGACGACAAGCAGGCTACCAACATTGGCCTGGGTAATACGATACAGCCCGAAATGCCCGGTCAAACGCAGTTGGTTAACAATAAAATGATTCTGTACTTCAATGGCGACCATGCTGACCTGCGGCGCCAGATACGGGAAGGCATTGCCCGCATATTGGTAGACAATCGGTTGTTTGGTGATAACATTGGCGAAGTAGCCGGCAACGCTGCCCTGCTTGATTTGCCTACCTGGCTTACTGATGGCTACGTAAGTTATGCTGGTGAAAACTGGAGTGCCCAGTGGGATGATGCCCTGCGGAATGCTATGCTAAGTGGCCGGTATAATACTTTCTATTCGCTGGCTTACGATGAACCAATCTTAGCGGGTCATGCTTTTTGGCATTATATGGAAACGCAGTATAAAAAGGAAAACGTTACCTATTTTCTTTACCTCTCTATTCTTTATAAGAACACCAATGCTGCCAGCCAACGTATAGCCAAGAAAAAGCTGAAAGAAGTGTTGAAAGAGTTCATGGCCTACGAAAGTGATTTGTACTATAAAGATCTGCGGGGTCGTCGGGCCTATCCCAAAGGCCGTATAGCCGTAACGGAAGAGGTGAATAAGAATACCGATTTCTACCATTTTGTACCTAATCCTAACCGCCGCTTGTACACCTGGGCTTATACCGAGTACAAAAAAGGCCGGTACAGTGTGGTGTTGATTCAAAACTACTACAACCGTAAAGTGCTGATAAGCGATGGGGTACGGGTATTGAAAAATCAGCGCAACCCCAACTACCCAATTATGGCATGGGATGGCAAAGGCAGTCGCCTGGCTTATACGTATTGGAAAGAAGATAAAATATGGCTGGAAGTATTTGACATTGTGATTAATGGCAAACGGGCAAAAGTAGACCTGAGCGAATTCTTTGACCAGGTGCAGGACATGCAGTACATGCTGGATGCTAATACAATCATCTTTAGTGCGGTGAAAAATGGCCATACAGACCTGTTCATTTATAAATTAGATACAGGAAAGATGGATCAGCTAACCGACGACGTATGGGATGACCTGGATGCTTCTTTTGTTTCTTTCCCCAATAAATACGGAATCATTTTCGCCAGTAACCGACCTAATCCTGATGCAAAAGGCGGCGATACTTCTATCCCCTCTAAAAATCGATACAACATTTTCCTGATCGATGCGGTGAAAAAAGGTGGTTTCCGCCAGATAAGCCAGTTGAGCAATTTGAAGTATGGCAGTGCCCGCTACCCTACGCAGTATAATGTGAACCACTTTACGTTTGTAAGCGATGCCAACGGTATCAGCAACCGCTATGCAGGTTTCTTTACTACAAAAGCTGCCGGGCTGGATACGCTGATGATTATTGGTGATGAAGTGCTACGCAACCCTGACCAAAAAGAACTGGACAGCACCCTGCGGGCCTGGAACCGTAGCGAACCGGATAGCATTGGCTACATTGCTGTTACTTCCGATAGTACTTACACCTTCCCTATTACCAACTACCAAAGTAGCCTTTTGGAAACCCGTATAGCTGGTGACATTGGCCAGGTGAGCGAAGTGACCCGCCAGGGCGATTATAAATTTCTATACCAGTTGCGGGTAGATAGCCTAACGCTGTATCGCCGCAATGTGAGCCCTAAACCAACACCGTATGTAAGAGGCCTGCAAAACCAGGATCGGATAGCGGCAGGCAAGGCTACTATTTTCCAGAGAAAGGATACAGCGAAAACAACACCCAATACTTTCCAAAGTGAGTTTGATAATGAAAAGCCAGACACCTCGACCGCTACCCGCAGGCCGGAGACGCAAACGGCAGCAGCGGTAACACAAACGGAATTGAGCAGGGCAAGGCTATTTAAATACCGGCTCAAATTTTCGGCCGATCAGGTAATGGCTGGCGTAACAAACAGTACACTGGTAACCCGTTACCAGCCTTATAACGGTGGCGAGGGGCCAATACAATTGAACAATGGTAACAATATCAGCTTTGCACTGAATGCTACTATTTCTGATGTAATGGAAGACTACCGCTTTACTGGCGGGGTGAAGCCTGGGATTAACTTAAGCGACAACGAGTATTTCTTTGCTTACGAAAACTTCCGCAAGCGGCTTGACTGGGGAGCGGTGTATTACAAAGCTGTTACTACAGGAACTTTAGCGTCTGGAAATCCATACACTGTACGGCAATTTACCAATTTGTACCAAGCCAATATTCGCTATCCTTTTGATGTCGTTCGCAGCCTGCGGTTATCTCTAGGGTATCGGCAAGATCGGCGAGTGCTGGTACCAGCAGATCCATTTTCGCTTGGAGCTGCCGATTTAAAACTGAAGTATGCTATTACCCGGTTGGAATATGTGCATGACAATAGCCTGAATGCGGCACAAAACATTTGGCATGGCCTGCGCTACAAAGCCTATATGGATGTGATTGCACAGGTAAATAAATACACGGGAGAAAAACGCCAGTTCACCATGAACTTTGGTTTTGATGCCCGCCACTACCTGTCGCTGTACCGCAACCTGATATGGGCAGTACGGGCTGCCGGCGATGTAAGCTGGGGCAACCAGAAACTGATTTATTACCTGGGTGGTACCGATGGCTGGATCAGCCCTAAGTTCAATAGTGCCAACCGGCCCGATAATTCGCAGAACTATACTTACCAAACGCTGGCGGTAAATATGCGGGGCTACCGGCAGAACCTGGCTAATGGCAACAATGCACTGGTGATCAACAATGAATTCCGGGTTCCGGTATTTGCTACATTCTTCAACAAGCCTATCAATAATGCCTTCCTGCGCAATTTCCAGCTTACGCAGTTTATCGACCTCGGTTCGGCCTGGGTAGGTACTTTCAAAGGCATCAAGCGGCCAACTTCCATTTATGCATCTGTTGATGGCGCTTCTACTGTTCCTGTTACTATTGAAAAGAAGGCAGGTGGTATTGGCCCGTTTGCTGGTGGCTATGGCTTTGGTGCCCGCAGTATGTTATTAGGTTATTTTGTAAAAATTGATGCTGGCTGGCCAATGGATGGTATTTTCAAAGGCAAGCCCATCTGGTATTTCTCTTTGGGATTAGATTTTTAGAGAATTGAATAGATATAATGAAAACGCCGGGTGTAGCCCGGCGTTTTTCATTGCATAAAGAAATAAGCAGCTTAATTTTTTACTTCACAAGCCTCTGTATCGCCGGTATTTTGGCAAATTCCTTACGCTCTACTATTAGCAGAAAGCGTAGGTACACGAACAGTAGCAACGTAGCAAGAGACAGTGTAAACCAAACCGGATGATAGAAATAGGTAATGCCTTTATGTATAAAAAACAGCAGAATCACAATCATTAGGTAAGCCACCAGCTTCTTCCAGGCGTAGGGAATGCGGTAAGCCTTTTGCCCCCAGCTAAAGGAAATTACCATCATGGTGCCATAGCAAAAAAATGTGGCCCAAGCGCAGGCGGTGTAGCTGAAATAGGGAATAAACAGAAAATTGATTACCAGCGTAACGGCGGTACCAATCAAGGTAATACGGGCACCCGCATTGGTTTTATTACTCAGCTTGAACCATACACTCAAATTGTAATAAATACCCAAAAACATGTTGGCCAACAGAAGTATAGGTACAACCTTCAACCCTACCCGGTAACCTGGCCCTATAAAACTTTGCCAAACATCGAGGTACATACTTACCACCAGGAACATAACGGTAATAATGATGACGAAAAATTTCATCACCCGTGCATACGTTTTCTGCGGATTTTGGCCTTGTGCCTGCTTAAAAAAGAACGGCTCGGCACTCATGCGAAATGCCTGTATAAATAGCGTAATAAGGATAGAAAGTTTATAACAGGCATTGTAAATACCTACCTGCGAATCTTTATAATCTACACTACCCGGCAGCCACCACCGTAGCATCAACCGGTCAAATACTTCATTAATAACGCCGCCAAAACCTACAATCAGTAGCGGCATAGCATACACCATCATTTCTTTCCAAAGGGCAGTATTAAACCGAAAGCGTACCTGCGAAACTTCTTTTGATAGCAACAGCAGCTTGGCAACCGAAGAAATTAAATTGGCTATTAATACATACGTTACCGGGTTGATAGCCGGGTTGTAAATGTGCATCAGTGGGCCGGGATGCTGCTTATCGTAGTGGGCAGGGC
>CAXTDG010000427.1:0-4756 GCA_964242675.1 uncultured Chitinophagaceae bacterium | reverse complement strand
GTTTAAAAAATACTTTATTGGTTTTGGCATTCATTATCTGTAACCGTCCTACTTCGGTATAGTTTACTGCAGCAGCATCGTACTGCTGCGTTACCTGTTGCCATTCTACATATGGATCTATTTTCAACTTTACATATAACTCACCACCACCAACTGGTTGCGTATGTTTCATAATGACACTATCAAACACTGCAATTTTATCGGTAGGATATCCTAGCAGTTTTGACCATACCGAATCAATCCCCCAGGAACTTTTGTTGCCAATAAAACTGGGCAGACATTTAATTAATGAAGACCGATTGAACAGCGGTGCCATTACTTCTATCTGGCCCACATACCGCATAAAGCAGTCAGGCTGATTGACCAATACAGGCCAGTTAGAGTAAGAGTCATGCGAAAGTGAAGCCTGCGAAATTGAAGTATCAAATGCCCGACTCAGCATAAACATTTTATTAATGCCTTCTGTATCAATAGAAATATCATCATCTAAAAAGTAGAAGTATTCATATTGGTTCACCAGTTCAGGCGCTTGCTTTGTTAGCAGGTCGTATATCATCCAAAACTTGAAGTCCTTCAAGTGAAAAAAGTATTCAACGTCTTTGTATAAATCAGGATTTTTTATTTCATCATGATAAAACAACAGACATACATCAAACTCTTTCAACTCCTTGCTTTTCAGCCATTCGGTACCAAAAAGTGTTGATTTATTTCCGCAAGGTGCTATTATAATATTTTTATTACTCACTAGTTTGTCAGCGTTATTTTTTAAAGATCAAATTGAATAACATGAAACTCTCTCTCGGCTATCACAATTAATACTATTAGATACAACGCTACATCCATCTTAGGTGCAAAACCGAAAGACGGAAATGTTGTAATAGCAAAACTTGTTTCAGAACGCTGTTTTAAGGGGGGATGCATCAATATCAACCGATTGATAGATCGGGTTGGATTTATCTACAGTTTTACAGCTGATATTGGGCTAAGGGTATTCTTCTGATCATACAAAAGAACAGTTGACCCTTTACTAAAACCGTACCGGTGATAAGTTTCCCCACTTACCATCGGTTTATGTTTTCAAACAAATGAGGTGTAGACAGTTTTTGAGCCATTTAGCATAAAAGGATATTGGTATTTCAAATTAAAATAGTGGTAAAGAAATGACTAAAACCGGATTACATATCCCGATTTGGCATTTCTCTTTTCATAAAAAAAGTGGTTCTTATTCTTTGTGTTACCGGGTTGTAAAGCATCTTATGTTTTACATCCATTGCCAATGCAAAAACATCTTTATCGCCTACTAGCATTAGGGTAAGGTAGAAAGCGGTAAATAAGAAAGAACCCAGCAAAATCCGAATGAGATGCATTTGCTCTGGAAGTATTTTATTTAGCAATAGCATACAGCCTACAGTTGCCAAACTGCTTAAAGCAGCCGTGCCAACCCACTTGATAATGGATTGTTTCATCAACTGACCATCAATGTATCCATGTTTGTAAATGCGGTAACCGAAATACAGAAAGTCGCCAAATAAGCAAAGTGCCAACGCAACTACTAAGGTGCCGATAATGCCATAAGATTTTGCAGCAAAAAACATAAGTATGCCGTAGATAATGTTCTTAATGATGTTGAACTTACTGTTGGTTTTTATATCGCCCAATGCATAGTTCATGTTGCTCATAAAATAACCTACCAGGCCTGTAACAAAGTAAGCCGTTAACAATAGCAGGATGGTATATCCCAGAAAAGTGTTTTTCCCTGCCCACAGTATCAGCAGGTCTTTATAGTTAATTATGAACATGAATGCCACAAACAGCGTAAAGTAGACGTACATCTTAAACTGCTTGTGAATGAGGTTCACAATGAAAGGCTTATCTCCCGTACCCTTAGCATGAGAAACCAGCGGCATAAGTGCTACCGAGTGCCGCCCAATAAGGGAGTTGGATTGATTGATAGGACGCTTATTTAATTCATATAGCATAATGCTGGCTGGTGGTATGTAACGGGCCAGCACCAACATATCTATACCGCCTGCCAAACCGGTAATAATTTTTGCGGTAGAAGTAAAAGAGAATATGCGGATGAACCTTTTGAAATGAGCGTTCTCATACAACACCTTTATGTTTTCTCTTTTCAGGAGCCGCAGTAACGATGCAAAATTGAAAATGTTGATGTATAAAGCTCTGGCCAGGTTGGCTAAGGCAATAGACATAACACCGTAATCGAGATAAAGGAAAACCAGGTTGACGACAAGGAAAAGGAAGTTGGCCGTAAGGGATGCAATAGCAACGTGAGCCGAATTGTGCATGCCCTGATTGATACCTGAAACGGTAAAAGAAACCAGCGACATGCCGGTGGAAATAATGGTGATGAGGAGTGCAAAGGATAGGTTCTCGAAGTTGTCGATATTTTTGTTGATAAGTGTTCCGATTGAAAAGAAACAGATTATTCCAACCACCACGGACAGTAATAAAATAATACTGGAAGCAATAAAGCCCGAACCAATTGATCTGCCAATTTCTTTATTAACAGCCAGGTTTTCTGCAATAAAACTTTCTGGAAGAGTCTCAGTTGGCAACAGCTGTAAATCCTCTTCGGCTTTCATTCTTTTGCCCCGCATTTCAGCAATGTTTTGCTGCAGCACTTCCCCTACGCCAGGGTCAGCCAGCGTCATCCAGCCCAAAATGCTGCTGGTAGCTACCCATAAGCCTAGCACTTCTGGCCTAATATGATGTATGTAAATAGGAAACAGCAGGATAGAGTTGATAACGTTCGTTATAACCCATCCGTATTGAAATACGAAGTTCCAGCGTAAGACCTTTTTGTCCATGAAATAAAGTGTTCTAAGAGTATTGGATTGCTGCACCGGATTGTGTCGATTACTACGAAATAACCTGACATTTTCAAGAAAGAGTGCAACGTACGGCTTGTAGCTACGGTTTTGATACAGCGCCGGGTTTATAATTTATTCTTAATTACAAATGCTTACAAAGGTAACAGGTGAGCGTTGGCGGAATTTGGGAAAGCATTGATTGAGTTGCACAATCGGCACAATAAGCTTTTGAGGATAGGGGAGATATGAATATTACCTTACGAGTCAGGATTGAGATTATATTTAGCATAAGTATACAAGATTATATTCGCCACTACTTAACCGTATTGCAAAAATGAGACTCTTTTTTAGTGCTTTATTATCGGTTTTTTGTTTTCTATCGTTTGCCCAGCCACCTGCTCCATCGTCCTTTTTGGGCTACGAATTGGGTAGCCACTTTACACCGCACTACAAAATAGTTGAGTATTTTAAAGCTGCCGCACAAGCTACGCCTAGCATTATGAAGCTGGAGCAATACGGTACTACCACAGGTGGAAGGCCATTACTGATGGCTTGTATTTCATCCCCGGAAAACATAAGTAACCTCGAAGCAATTCGGTTAAACAACCTGCGGCTTACCGGCCTGGAAAATGGTCAGCCGAACAGCACCAAAATTCCCATTGTTTGGCTTAGCTACAATGTGCATGGCAATGAACCCAGCAGTAGCGAAGCAGCCATGATGACCTTATACGAACTGTTGACATCGCAAAAAAGTAACGTAAAAGAATGGTTGAAAAATGTGGTGGTTATTATAGATCCCTGCATCAATCCCGATGGGCGTGACCGATATGTAAACTGGTTTAATAGTGTAAGTGGCGCTGTGCCTAATGCTACGCCCCAAAGTAGGGAACATGCAGAACCGTGGCCGGGTGGTAGGGTAAACTTTTACAACTATGATATGAACCGGGACTGGGCCTGGCAAACTCAGTGGGAAACACAGCAACGCATGATAGCCTACCAAAAATGGATGCCCGAAATTCATTGCGATTATCACGAACAAGGCTTCAATCAGCCCTACTATTTTGCCCCGGCCGCCGAGCCTTTTCATGAAGTGATTACGCCCTGGCAACGGGATTTTCAAAATACCATTGGCCGCAACCATGCCCGTTACTTCGATTCGAATGGCTGGCTCTATTTTACCAAAGAGCGTTTCGATCTTTTTTACCCAAGCTACGGCGATACCTACCCACTATACAATGGCTCCATAGGTATGACGTACGAACAGGGCGGTGGCCCACGGGGCGGGCTGGCTGTGCAAACCAGCGATGGCGATACACTTACATTGAAAGACCGCATCCTGCACCACTACACCACCGGCATCAGCACCATAGAAGTAGCTTCAAAAAATGCTACACAACTGGTAGATAATTTCAGGAAATTTTTTGACGATGCCAGCCGCAACGGAGTAGGTGACTACAAAACCTATTTACTGAAAACCAAAGGAGCCGAAGCCAAACTGCCCGAACTAAAAAAGCTGCTGGAACGCAATGAGATCCGGTATCAATACGCCAGTGGTGGAGGAGCTAATGGCTATAACTACCTCACTGGCAAAACCGAAAATTTCACTGCTGAAAAAGGTGATTTATTAATTAGCACCGTTCAACCAAAAGGCACACTAGTGAAAGTTTTATTCGAACCAGCTGCCAAGCTTCTCGATAGTGCTACTTACGATATTACTGCCTGGAGTTTGCCCTATGTATATGGCATACCAGCTGATGCGGTGAAAGAGAAACTAGCAGGTTCTGAAATGGCGCCAAGCACCACTGCCAACGCAACAATTGATGCCAACGCTTATGGCTATGCCATCCCCTGGAATGGCCTCAGCAGCGCCCAGATTCTATCGCAACTGTTACTGCAAAAAATAAAGGTTCGGGTCACCGCAAAAC
>CAXTDG010000426.1:0-4769 GCA_964242675.1 uncultured Chitinophagaceae bacterium | reverse complement strand
GGGTGCTTATGGCTGGAACCAGGCCATCCACCCCGAAGTAGATGCCAGCAAGCAGTTTGCAGCAGATGCAGCCCGGGCCCGTACATTACGGGAAGCCGGTTTTGGCACCGTGCTAACGCATGTGAGAGATGGCATTGCCCGTGGTACCGGCACGGTCGTTACCCTGGCTGATGAATCAGAAAACCTGGTGATGGTAAAAGAAAAAGCATCTGCACATTATTCCATGAGCAAAGGCACCAGCGGCCAAAGTTATCCTAGTAGCACCATGGGCGTAATAGCCCTGCTGCGCCAGAGCTACCTCGATGCCGCCTGGTATAAAACCAATGGCAGCAAAGAAGGCGTAAACCTGACGCTGAAAGCCTGGAACGATAACCAGAGCCTGCCGCAGATTTTTGACATTGCCGAAGCCCGTGGCTTTGGGGGTGGCGGCGGTGGTGAAACCAGCAAATGGAACTGCCTCCGGGGCGACCGGATTGGCGACGAGTTTGGCGTACAATATATCATCAAAGCAGGTGGATATGAATACCAACGCATGGCGGATATGGCGGCTACCAAAGCCACCTTCATCCTGCCACTGAGTTTCCCACAGGCACAGGATGTGGAAGATCCCAACGATGCCCGGTTTGTTAGCCTGGCCGATATGAAACATTGGGAAGCTGCTCCAAGCGAACCGGCTGCGTTTGAAAAAGCCGGTATCCCATTTTGCCTTACCAGCGATGGACTGACTAACGGTCGGGCCTTTTTTACCAGCCTGCGCAAGGCAATGGATTATGGCCTTACCGAAGCAAAAGCTTTTGATGCCTTAACTAAAGCACCTGCCACTTTGCTGGGTGTATATAACCAGGTAGGTAGCTTGGATGCTGGCAAACTGGCCAATTTCATGATTACCAGCGGGCCGGTTTTTGGCGAAAAAACAGTAGTGTACCAAAACTGGGTGCAGGGCGATAAATACATTATTAATGATGGTAACTGGGCTGGTGCTGCCGGTACCTACAACCTAACTATTACGCCAGCCAATGGCAGCAATGCAGCTGGCGGCAACTACACTTTTGTAGTAAAAACGGATGGTGGAGCCAGCGTAGTTCGAGGCAGCGATAGCCTTACTACCCGCTATACTAGCGATGGCAAACTAGTGAAAATCTATTTTTCGCCTGCGGCAAATAGAGGACGCCGGGGCGGAAGAGGCGGCCAATTGCCTAACACTGATAGCATGCGAAATACACTTCCGGGTGGCGAAACGCCTCGTCCTCGCAGGCAAGGTGGCGATAGCACCCAGCGGGTAAATGAACCACCGGCTGGTACAGATGATGTTCGTCCTAACCCGGATAGCAATATGGTGCGTAACCGCTTCCCAGGCAACGGTGCCGGGCTGCCGGGCAATATTGGTGGCGGTGCTACTGGCCCAACTATCCGCCTGAGCGGTGTGGCCAATGGTACCACCTGGAGTGGTAGCGGTGTAGATACCATGGGTAACTGGGTGCTGTGGACAGCTACTTTGGTGAAAGAAACGCCAATGCCAGCAATGGATACGGCGAAGAAGAAAACGCTACAGGTGCTTGGCAAAATGACCTATCCTTTTGGCTCTTACGGCTGGGATACCATGCCTTTACCAGAAACTATCTTAATAAAAAATGCTACTGTTTGGACCTCCGATGCAGCTGGCAAACTGGAAAATACTGATGTATTGGTACGGGGCGGAAAAATTGCTGCTATTGGTAAAAACCTGAGTGGTACAGGTGCCAGAGTAATTGATGGAACCGGCAAGCACCTTAGCCCTGGCGTAATTGACGAGCACTCCCATATTGCAGCATCGTCTATCAACGAAGGCGCACAATCGGTAACCAGTGAAGTTCGCATTGGCGACAATCTGAATCCGGACGACATCAATATTTACCGCCAGTTGAGTGGGGGCGTAACTACGTCGCACATTTTGCACGGTAGTGCCAACAGCATTGGCGGACAAACCCAACTGATCAAACTGCGTTGGGGTGCCGATGATGATGGCCTGAAGTTTAAAGGCGCTGATCCTTTTATCAAATTTGCCCTGGGCGAAAACGTAAAACGGACCACTTCTACCAACAATAACCGTTTCCCCGATACCCGTATGGGTGTGGAAGAGGTTTTTGCCGATGCTTTCCAACGGGCTAAGGATTATGAGAAAGCCATGAAGGCTGATCCAAAAGGCACTCGTCGGGATCTGGAACTGGATGCCCTGGTGGAAATTATGAACCGCAAGCGTTTCATTACCTGCCATAGCTATGTGCAAAGCGAAATTACCGCCCTGCTGCGGGTAAGCGACAAGTATGGGTTTAAGGTAAATACGTTTACCCACATTCTAGAAGGCTATAAAGTAGCCGATAAAATGAAGGCGGAAGGCGCCAACGCCAGTACGTTTAGCGACTGGTGGTATTACAAACAGGAAGTAACAGATGCCATTGCCTACAACGCCTACATCATGAACAAAGTAGGTCTAAACGTAGCCATTAACAGCGATGATGCCGAGATGGCCCGTCGCCTGAATCAGGAAGCAGCCAAGAGTGTGAAGTACGGTGGCCTTACAGAAGAAGAGGCGCTGAAAATGGTAACCATCAACCCGGCTACCATGCTGCACATCAACAACCAAACAGGCAGCATCAAAGTAGGTAAAGATGCCGACCTGGTGCTTTGGAGCGACAATCCGCTGAGCATCTACGCTAAATCATTGTACACCATTGTAGATGGCACCGTGTTTTTCGATAGAGATCGGGACATGCAACTCCGCAAAACCATTGCAATGGAACGCAATCGCCTTATCCAAAAAATGCTGGGCGAAAAACGTACCGGCGGTGGTGTTGGTATGATGGCTGCTACTCCTAGTTTCCAAATCGAAAACACTTGTAACGACCACAGCAAACGCAGTGGTCTACTGGTGCTGGATGGGGATGAAATTGATGGAGGAAGTCATTAAACATTCACGGTTGTAGAGACAAGGCATGCCTTGTCTCTACAACATAACGCCAATAAATTTCGACGTTCATTTAATTGATTGAAATGAAGAAAATACTAATAGCAATAAGCCTGATAGCAACCACATACGTTGGGCACTCACAGGAAAATGTATACCCCACGCCGAAGCAAACCGGCACTTTTTACATCACCAATGCCACCATTCATGTGGGCAATGGGCAAGTGATAGAGAAAGGAATTATTAAAGTAACCAATGGTAAAATTGAATCCATAGGTACACAGCCAGCACAGGCTTCTACTGGTGCTACCACTTTTGATGCTGCTGGCAAGCATGTATATCCGGGATTAATTTTATGTGATGTAAACCTTGGCCTGCAGGAAATTGGTGGTGGCAACGCCGTACGGGGTAGTAACGACTATTCTGAAATTGGTGACATCAACACTTCAATCCGCAGTATTGTAGCATACAACAGCGATAGCCGGGTAATTGGTACGCTTCGGGCCAATGGCATTTTGCTGGCTGGTGTAGCTCCGGAAGGCGGCACCATTAGCGGCTCTTCTTCTGTAGTGCAACTGGGTGCCTGGAACTGGGAAGATGCCGCTTACAAAATGGACAATGGCCTGCATTTCAATATGCCCTCCTTACTGGCCCGACCTGGTCGGGGCGGCGGTGGCGGCAGAGGCGGCTTTGGCGCAGCGGCACCAGAAGACCCACTGAAAAGAGCGTTGGATAAGATTGACGAAATCAAAGCTTTTTTCCGTTCGGCTAAGGCGTATGGCGAAGAAGCTACCCATGCCGAAACCAACCTGAAGTATGCAGCTGTTCAACCGCTGTTTACTAAAAAAGAAAAGCTGTTTGTACACTGCGATCTGGTGAAGGAAATGCTGATTGCTATTGACTTTGCCAAGGAGTTCGGTTTTGATGTGGTAATTGTTGGTGGTAGCGAAAGCTGGCAGATTGCCCCGCTGTTAAAGCAGAATAATCTTTCAGTGATTTTAGGCCCTAGTCATAGCTTACCTACAACAGTAGACGACGATGTAGACCAGCCTTACAAAACTCCGGCAGCCTTGCAAAAAGCAGGTGTGCTTTTCGCCATCAACGACAATTTCGAAGAAGCCCGTTTCCGCAACCTGGCTTTTAATGCGGGTACAGCAGTAGCGTATGGATTAACCAAGGAAGAAGCACTGAGTTCTATTACCTTAAATGCTGCCAAAATCCTCGGCGTAGATTCTACCACCGGTTCGCTGGAAGCAGGTAAAGATGCCAATATCGTTATTAGCGATGGCGACATCCTGGACATGAAAACCAGTCTTGTTTCGCAGTGCTTTATTCAGGGCCGCAACGTGAGCCTGAATAATAAACAGAAGGAACTATTTGAAAGATATAAGTATAAGTACGGGATTAAGTAAGTTATCTCTGTAAATAAGAAAGCCGGTAGCGTAAGATTACCGGCTTTCTTCATTTAGAAAATTCATTTACATCCTTTCCTGCGCCCTTAACCACCGTTCCGGCAAATCATTATGGCTAGCCGCCATGTAATCAGAATAAGCACACGGTGTAAAGCTGCCATCGGGCAGTTGCACCCACCAGCGGCCGGTGTATTTGCTTTGCAGAAAAAGCGTATCCACTTCAGCACAAACGGTACTGTATTCATTAAAGGCATTGCGGTCGTTCAGTGGTGCTTCATGTTCGGCTTTTTGCAAGCCATCGAGGAAGTACCAGACCATGTGGGCTATTTGCATTGCCGTCAGGCCATTTACATCTTTAGCGGCATCAAACCCATGAATCCCAGCAGCTTGCAAGGCCTGGCTCATACCGGCAT
>CAXTDG010000425.1:0-4778 GCA_964242675.1 uncultured Chitinophagaceae bacterium | reverse complement strand
ATCCATTGAACTCATGCGGCGTTGGCACCATTCAGGTGTTGTACTACTATTGAGCTTTTACTGATACGAAGAATGCAGCGAGTTTGCAGGGTTAGAAAGCCGAAAACCCTGCGGGAAAGAAATGCGAAAACCAGCAGAGCCACAATCACAGAACTTTAAACCTTAAACTTTAAACGATTCTCAAAAAAATCCCCCGCTTAAAGAAGCGGGGGCATCAACTAAAAACAAAATGACAAAATAAACACAGGCGTATTAGTCCGGGTTGTTACCGTCTAAGAATGTATTGATCGTACTGATAGAGGACTTGTTGTTGTCGTCCTTTTTTACCTGGGCACGGCTGTAGAAATTTTCTACGTTGGCAATGCTGTTGTGCAGGTCAGTATCCCGACGCAGGTAAGCTGGCACTTGTTCAAATTCGCTTCCACTGTCTGCATTGTTGAAATTGTACGACAGGTTACGCAGCTTACGAATTTTGTCTACTCTTTCTTGTGCACGGCGTTTTTGTTCTTCTTCTTCGCTCAGTTCGGCAGCAGGATAAGTTTCCACTATTGGTGCCGCTTTGCGTTCAGTAGCCACGTCGCTTTTTTCTACAATACCAAAGTCAAAAGACTCTTCCTCATCGAACAGTGGACGCTTTGGCTTAGCAGCAGGCTGCTTAGCGGCGGGTACTTCAGGTGCTATAGCAGCAGGCTGAAACACTATCCTCGGCTCTTCTACTTTTGCAACCATTGGTTCCTGCACAAATGGTCTTGCTTCTTCCTGTGGAGCAGGTTCTGCATACACCTGAGCAGGCTTTTGCAGTACGCTTTCAATCTTTTTCACCAACAGCTCATGCGTAGTTTCAGGATCTTCTTCTTTTACAGTGAAGCCAAAATTTAGCTCTTCTTGTACCACAGCAACCGGTTCTTCTACTTTAGCCACTGGTGCTTCGGCAATTGATTCACCCAGTGTCATAAATTCAGGCTCAGCGCTTTCTTCCATTACTGGCATTTCTACTACTTGCGGGGCAGCAGCATCTTCTACCAAAACAGGGTTCAGCGTATTTACAGGTTCGGCTGCCAGTGCTACTGGTGCTTCTTTGCCAGCTGCCTGGGTCAGGTCTTCGCCCAACACACCAACGATTACTTTATCTTCTTTCTTTTCCTGTTTTTTAGGGTTGGCATCAGCTACCAGGAATGTATCCCGGCTACCAAAACCAGTAGCAATGATAGTTACACCTAGTTCCTCGTTCAAGCTGCTATCGTAGCCAATACCTAACAATACATCGGTATCGTCGCCGCTTAGGTTGCGTACGTAGTTCTGTATTTCATCCACTTCGTCCATGGTGTACTCAAAGTCGCCTTCGGCAGAAGTAATGGTCAACAGAATCCACTTAGCACCACGGATGTCGTTGTCGTTCAGCAATGGTGAATGGATAGCTTCTTCAATAGCCCGTAGTGCCCGGCCTTCGCCAGCGGCTTGTGCGTTACCTAAGATGGCTACGCCGCCATCCCGCATTACAGTACACACATCAGCAAAGTCCACATTAATAACACCGGTAGTGTTGATGATGTCGGTGATGCAGCGGGTAGCAGTACTCAACACGTTATCAGCTTTAGAAAAGGCTTCCTTCATTTTAAGGTTGCCGTATTGCTGACGCAGTTTATCGTTATTAATTACCAGTAAGGTATCTACGTAAGTCTTCAGTTCGTCAATACCTTTTTGGGCATGTTTCATCCGCTTAGGGCCTTCGAAGCCAAATGGCGTGGTAACAATACCCACGGTGAGGATGCCCATCTCTTTACAAACCTTGGCAATGGTTGGGGCACCACCTGTACCAGTACCTCCGCCCATACCGGCAGTAATAAAAGCCATTTTGGTATTGATTTCCAGCATCCGGCGAATTTCTTCCAGGCTTTCTTCAGTAGCCTGCTTGCCTACTTCCGGATTGGCGCCTGCGCCTAAGCCTTGCGTAAGGTGCGGCCCAAGCTGTATTTTAATAGGCACATCACTGGTAGCTAGTGCCTGCGAATCGGTATTGCAAATGATGAAATCAACGTTGTTTATATGTTGACGGTACATGTGGCTAACAGCATTGCTACCGCCGCCGCCAAATCCCAGAACTTTAATGATGTTCGACTTCATGGGAGGCATATCAAAATGAATCATAGCTAAAAATAGTTTTAGGCTTCAACACAGCTTTTTTGTGGGGATGCAAAAGAAATGTATTGATGCGGGTTGAAAAATTCAGTAAATGGTTTTCTTGAGAAATTGTGAGCTATCAGGTTGAACGTTCAAAAGTTTATTTGAACTCTACTTCTTCTTCCTCCTTAAATAAATCGTACAGGCTGTTTCTTAATTTATTCCAAATACCTGCCCGCTTTTGTTTTTGTGCCTGCGGAATAACCGGCTGTAATGTAGGCTGCTCTTCAGTCACTTCCTGTTTCAACTCTTCTGGTATACCTATCAACTTGAACTGATTTTTAAACTCTTTCCGCTGATGCTCATAATCGCTGTATCCTTTCAAAATCAACCCAATACAAGTACTGTACATTGGTTTTGTCAACTCATCAATATGCCCGGCTGCCAGGTGCTCGTTAGGGTAGCCAATACGGGTGTTGAGGCCGGTGACATACTCCGTAAGTTGTAACAAATTTTTAAGCTGTGCACCACCGCCGGTTAAGATCACGCCACCATTTAGTTGCTTGTTATCCATGCCCACAGTCTTCAGGTGGTACGAAACAAAATCAAGGATTTCGCTCATACGGGCCTGAACAATCTGAGCAAGGGTTTTTACACTTACTTCTTTAGGTGCCATGCCTCTTATACCCGGAATAGTGATGAACGCATTGGCCTTTGCCTCATCGCTGAGGGCACTGCCAAACTGCACTTTCATTTGTTCAGCCTGGGTTTTCAACACACCAAGGCCCATCTTAATGTCGTTGGTTATGTTCTCACCACCGAATGGAATTACAGCGGTATGTTTCAAGATACCATCATGAAAAACGGCTAAGTCACTGGTACCACCACCAATATCCAAGATAGCAACGCCAGCTTCCATATCGTGTTCGCACATTACCGCATCGGCGCTAGCCAACGGCTGTAGTACCAAATCCTTAATTATCAATTCGCTTTTGTTTACTGCACGGGTGATGTTGCGAATGGCATTGCGATCGCCGGTAATGATGTGAAAGTTGGCTCCCAGCTTTACTCCATTGTAGCCAACCGGGTACTTAATATTACTGTAGTTGTCAACCGTAAAATCCTGCGGGATGACATCAATGATCTGGTCACCGGCAGGAATGTACGTTTTACGCTGGTCGGTAATCAGTTGCTCAATTTCGTACTCCCGAATTTCGTCATCAGCGCTTTGGCGTACGATATCTCCACGAGTTTGCAGGCTTTTAATGTGGTGCCCGGCAATGCCTACATACACTTCCGAAACTTCCAGTTCAGGGTTGCTGGCGTGCATGTTATCAATAGCCTGCCGAACAGCATTTACGGTGGCATCAATGTTCAGCACTTGCCCGTGCTGTACCCCGCTGCTACTAGCCCTGCCAAAGCCAAGTATTTCCAGCTTGCCGTGTTCGTTTTTGCGGCCGGCAATGGCTGCTATCTTCGTAGTGCCTATGTCGAGGCCCACGATGACGGGGTTTTGGTTCATGTTTGTCATTTTTCTTACAGTGTTTTTTAGTTGATGTTGATGTTTGGGTGTTGGTGTGGGCTGTGTTTATTCGTTCAAAAAGTTGATTCGTCAGTTCGTCCTTTCCCCTATCAGCAAGCCAATACCAGCTTAGTGCACAGGTTCTGCGTTTAATCTACAATACGGATATAAGACAGGGATTTTGGTTTTTCAAGATTTCGTCTTCACACTTTCTCTTTACTATTGGTTCATTGTTTTTTAGGCATTACTGCTCGTGGCGGCGAACCGTTTTTATCGTCTGATCTCTTACGAATATCTACTTCAATTATTCCTGTTTGTTTCGCAATTTTCGGCAGTTGCTTTAAAGCAATTTTATTCGTTTTATTGTTAGCAGCAGCAAGTATTTTTTTATTTTTTTCTTCTGGTTTTTGCTGTAGTTTATGTACTACTAAATTCTCTGGCTTTTTTACTTTTTTTTCATTTTCTTTTTTAGCAACTGTCTTTATAATGGCCACTTTTTTGGGTACTGCAATTGGCTTATTTACTAACTTTTTTTCGGGTTCCTTTGTCTCTGTTTTTACTATTTGCGGCTGCGCTGGTTCTGTAGTATTAGGAGTAGAAGTTAAAGCAAATTCCACATCCGGCGTTGTCATAAATTGTGAGGGTGATAAGTCTTCTGTTCCTCGCAATGTTGCTACTATTTGTTTATCATACCGAAGATCTAAACGGCTGTATTTATTTAAACCAGCTTTCGCTAAAACCTGCTTATCAAATTTCTTTAGCCGGGCCAGTTTTTCTACAAACTTTTCGGGAGTACCAAATAGAACAATATGATTGCCAATTACCGGATAGAGTTCTAATTCTTTCTGCTGCGTTACATTCACCTGTCCTACCTGCATTAGCAAAAAACTATCGCTAATAATATAGTTACCCATTTTACCAATCTGTTGCCAAAACAAGCTATCTGCACCTGCTAATCTTTGTGGTCGGTCGGGCATGTTAGTAAATACCGGAACATCAGCCATCTGTTGCAAGCTTAAAGGAAGAATAACAGCGTCGGAGTCGATATAGTAACTACGAGCACCTTGCGTAAAAATTCTGGCAACTGGCAACCGCTCACTGCTATTTACGTGTAGCATCTTCTTATTATCAATAA
>CAXTDG010000424.1:0-4783 GCA_964242675.1 uncultured Chitinophagaceae bacterium | reverse complement strand
CATTCTCATGGCTGTAGCCGACCCCAGCAACGAACACCAGCTCTGGATTTCATCGCAGGGTTCAGGTATTACTAAACTGAACCTGCAAACTGGAAAAACAGACCACCTGACCGAGGCGGACGGGCTGTTGAATAACACGGTGTACATGATGGTGCCGGATAAGAAAGGCTTTTTTTGGTGTAGTAGTAATAAGGGTTTGTTTCGTTTCAATCCTACTAACCATAGCATTGTATCTTTTGGCGTGGAAGATGGCTTGCCGGGAAATGAATTCAATCGCTTTCATTTTATAGAAACACCGGATGGACATTTTGCTTTTGGCGGTACGGAAGGCTATACCATCTTCCACCCCGATTCGGTGTACATCGATAACTTTAAACCGGCGGTCGTTATCTCCAATCTTCTTATCAATAATCAACCGCTTTCGAAAGCAGTTCCCAAATTACAGGACAGCATTATAACCAACCTGAATAAGCTGGAACTGCCTTACAATCAAAACTTCATCACCTTTTCTTTCTCTGCATTGCAATACAGCAATCCGGCAAAAATCAGGTACCGGTATTTGCTGGAAGGGCTGGAAAAGGATTGGGTAATAGCCAGTTCGGAAGCCACCGCTACGTACACCTTTTTGCCACCGGGCACTTATGTATTTAAAGTAAATGCTTCCAATACCGACGGTATTTGGAGCAACCAGGTGAAGATGTTGGAAATAACCATTTTACCACCCTGGTGGAAAACAGCCTGGGCTTATTTAATTTATCTGCTAACGGCTGGTGTATTGCTGTATGCCATTTACACAACGTGGTTGCGCCGGGCTAAAACGAAACAGAAACTGATATTGCAGCAAAAAGAAGCTGAGCAGCTTCGGGCGGTTGATGAAATGAAAAGCCGGTTTTTCAGCAACATTACCCATGAGTTTCGTACGCCACTTTCGCTCATCACAGCTCCGCTGGAAGAAATGCAGCGACAGGGTGTACCGGCTGAACTGAAACCTAAACTGCAAGGTGTGCAACGCAATGCCGAGCAACTACTGCATCTTATCAACCAACTGCTGGATATGGCTAAGCTGGAAGCCAACAGTATGCCGGTAGATTTGCGGCGGGGCCAGTTAGTAGGTTTTGTAGAAGACATCTGCAACAGTTTTTTGCCGCAGGCAACAATGAAAAATATTGACTTAAGCTTTACCAGTAGTTTGCCTGACGAAGAATATTTGTTTGATGGAGATAAGCTGCAAAAAATAGTAGCTAACCTGTTGAGCAATGCACTGAAATTTACGCCACGGCAAGGCCAGGTTAGCGTTTTGTTGCAGGCGGAGAAAACCAAGCCGGATAAAAAACTACTTCAGATAACTGTTGCTGATACCGGTATTGGTATCCCGGCAGAAAAACTTCCTTTCATTTTCAATCGCTTTTACCAGGTAGACGATGGCCGTACAAAAGCCTATGAAGGAACCGGGATTGGGTTGGCTTTGGTAAAAGAACTCACCGACCTTTTGAGAGGTAATATCAGTGCAACTAATAACCCGGCTGGTGTCGGTTCCGCATTTACATTAATGCTTCCGTTACTTTCTGCAACCGGCACAGAAGAAAGCACAATAGCCGTTCCTGCCATACAAGATCAGGCATGGCAGCAAACCGATGCCATGCCAGCCTTTTTGCCAGATACCGTAGATAAACCTTTGCTGCTTATTACAGAAGACAATGCAGAGTTGAATGCTTTTATAGCAGCTAGTTTTGAAAAGGAATATAGGGTGCTGACCGCCAACAACGGGAAAACCGGCCTGGAAACAGCCACCAGGGAATTGCCCGACATCATCATTAGCGATGCCCGTATGCCCGAAATGGATGGCTTCAGCTTTTGCCAAGCAATCAAGCAAAATCCTGAAACCAGCCATATTGCTTTTGTGTTGCTTACCGCCAAAGCCACCCAGCAAAGCCGTATAGAAGGACTGCAAAGCCAGGCAGACGATTATATCACCAAGCCATTTCATGTTGAAGAGTTGCGGCTCCGCATTCGCAATATTTTGCAACGGCAGCAGCAGCTACGGCTGTACTACAACCGGCAGTTGACAACCCCGGAAGAAGCCCTGGCACCCGCCCAACAGCAAGATCCATTTTTGGAGCAGCTTTATATTTACCTTGAAGAAAACCTGGATGAACCCGAACTAACTGTAGAAAAAATGGCGGCTGCCGTACAGGTAAGCCAACGTACGCTTACCCGTAAGCTCAATTCTATTGCAGGCATTTCTGGTGTAGAATTAATTAAGCAGTATCGATTAAAAAAAGCAGCCGGTTTTTTATTAAGTGGTTCTACCGTAGCAGAAACAGCTTTTGCCACCGGTTACGACAATGCCAATTATTTCAGTACCGCTTTCAAAGGTTTTTATGGCGTTTCGCCAACGGAGTATGTAAAAACAACTTTGAAAACATAATACAAATTGAATAGGATAGCAGCTACTTACTTTCCGGTTTCGCCGTAAGGTGCATTTACAGGTTTGCTTTCCGGGCTACCTTTTTGCCTAAACCAAATACTCAACAATACAATAGATGCTACTGATAAAAATTCGCTCTGCCAGTTCTGGAACGATTCGAACCAGAAGTGAGCATTGCCCAAGTATTGCCAACAATCCTGTGTAGGCTTACCCATTTGTATTTGGTCGTTGTTGTAAGCGGCATGGCTACCTGCAAAATGCAGGCAGAAAGAGATAATGAAAAGTAAAGTCAATATAATAGACAGCGAATTTTGATACAGTTTCAGCCACCAACCGCCTTTGCGTACCGGCCAGGGCGAATCTGGTTTTGCTTCCGTATCGCATGCTTCTGCTTCTTCTTCCTCCGCTCCTTCTTCGCCTGCCAGTTTCTTCGATTCCGACGACCCCTTCTGCCGCAGTTTTACGGTGAGCACCACATAAATAGCCATTTGCAAAAATTCGCTTTCCCAGTTTTCGAAAGTGGCCGATATAAAAGGGGCACTTACGAAATATTGACTGGTACTTAGCGGTGGCTGGTGGTGATCTTTTCGCTCCTCATTATTGTCTTTCCACCCAGTTACAAACTGGCCGCTCAAGCTAATGAACATCATTGCCAGAACCACAATACTCAGGCCGTTGCGGTAAAAAAAAGAAGGGCGGGAAGACGACATATAATTAGGAATAATAGCACAAACTAAAATACCTGTTGCAGAAAGCAACAGGTATTGTTGATATCAGTAAAATACTTTGAAGACTATTTCGCCTGCTTCTTCGTCACTTTGGGAGCAAAGATGGCAATCATGCGTTTGCCTTCCAGTTTTGGTAAACTTTCAAGGGCGCCCACTTCTGCCAGGCGTTCAGCAAATTTCAATAGCAAAAGCTGCCCACGATCCTGAAACATAATGGCACGGCCTTTAAACTGAACGTAAGCTTTTACCTTATCGCCATCTTTCAGAAATCTTTCTGCGTGGTTGGCTTTAAAGTCAAAGTCGTGGTCATCGGTACTAGGTGTAAAGCGAATTTCCTTTACCTCACTTTGCTTGGAGTTGGCTTTCATTTCCTTCTCCTTGCGCTTTTTCTCGTATAAAAACTTCTTATAGTCAATTACTTTACAAACCGGTGGATCAGCCTGTGGGCTTATCTCAACCAAGTCAAGTTCCTGGGTCTGTGCTATACGCAAGGCCTCTTGTGTGGTGTAAATGCCAACGGTTACGTTATCGCCTACCAGCCTTACCTGCGGTACTCGTATTCTTTCGTTGATTCGGTGTTCCGGCTCTGGTTGCCGGTTAAAACGAGGGTTAAATCCTCTGGGTCTTGGTGGAAATGCCATTAATTGATTTTAGGTGAAACAAAAATGCGTTTTTTAAATATAGGAGTAAAAAAATTTATTCAAATGCCCGACGGCTGGTCACTTCTTCTTTTACCAATGTTGTGAATTCTGGTAAGCTAAGCTGTCCTATATCGCCTTTTGCCTGTCGCCGCACCGAAACTTTCGACTCGTTTACTTCCTTCTCCCCTATTATCAACATATAGGCCACTTTAGCTAACTCGGCTTCCCGTATCTTTTTCCCTATCTTTTCGTTGCGGTCATCCATTTCCGTACGGACATCCTGTCGGGTTAATTCGGCCTGCACTGCCAAAGCGTAATCGATGAATTTATCGCTAATGGGTAGAATTTTTACCTGCACTGGTGCCAGCCATAAGGGAAATTTACCAGCACAGTTTTCGGTAATTACAGCAATGAAACGTTCAAGGCTACCAAATGGTGCCCGGTGAATCATTACCGGCCGATGCTTCTGGTTGTCTTCGCCAATGTAAGTCAATTCGAAGCGTTCGGGTAGGTTGTAGTCAACCTGAATGGTACCGAGTTGCCATTGGCGGCCCAAAGCATCTTTCACCATAAAGTCCAGCTTTGGTCCATAAAAAGCTGCCTCGCCGTATTCAATTACGGTCTTTAAGCCTTTTTCTTCCGTAGCTTCAATAATAGCCGATTCCGACTTTTCCCAGTTTTCGTCAGAGCCAATGTATTTGCTACGGTCTTCTTTATCCCGCAGGGAAATCTGGGCGGTGTATTCTTTAAAACTAAGCGATTCGAAAACATATAGAACCAAGTCAATCACTTTTTTGAATTCGTCCTTTACCTGCTCGGGGCGGCAAAACAGGTGAGCATCGTCCTGGGTAAAACCCCGTACACGGGTAAGGCCATGCAGTTCGCCATGCTGTTCATAGCGGTAAACGGTGCCAAACTCCGCAAGGCGCAGTGGCAGATCTTTATAACTACGAGGCTGGGTTTTATAAATTTCGCAGTGGTGTGGG
>CAXTDG010000423.1:0-4804 GCA_964242675.1 uncultured Chitinophagaceae bacterium | reverse complement strand
CGTTAGCATCGTACCCGGCCCCGTAAGCGTTGTTCCTTCACTCGTAAGTATGACACCTTGTTCCGTAAGCATCGTTCCTTTGCCCGTAAGTATGACACGTTGTCGTGTAAGCAGTATACCTGAGGCCGTAGGTGTTCTTCGTAGGCTCGTAAGTGTCGTACCCTGGCCTGTAGGCATTCTACCTTTACCTGTAAGCATCGTACCCGGTGATACCGGCAATAATTCCTGTCTGGTTGGTTTAAATTCTGGCAGTAAGCATCGTTATCCTTTGAGGAGGTCAAAGGTGGCAATCGGTTTTTCGGTTCTTCCCACTAAAGATAGGGGGAGAGGATAATGCGATGCACAACTTGCTATTTACTGGTTATGCCTGTTCGGCTTTTGGTAGCTAACAGTCGCTATGCCAGCCAGTTGTATCAAAATTTTATCATACCTTATTGCTTCTTAAAAGGCATTTTCCCTTACTTTCGCCGCCCGTTTCAAATAGTACCCACTGTTTGCTACGTATTGCCCACATGGCTCCCTAAGTGTCCCGACCGTTCGGGGCCGCCGGCAGGGTATCAATTTTTAATACTTTGTGCAATATGCCAAAAGTAAAAACCAACAGTAGCGCCAAGAAGCGCTTTAAAGTAACCGGTGGCGGTGCCATTACCTTTCAGAAAGCGTTTAAACGCCACATTCTTACCAAAAAATCTACTAAACGCAAACGCTCCATGCGTCAGAAAGGTGTTGTTAGCGATGCCAATCTGCACTTTGTAAAGAGGTTGCTTCGTTTGAAGTAGAAAACAGAACAGATACAAGGATCAGGTTTCGAGGAACAGGATTTCTGGTATCGAAACAAACACTAATTAATTGACGCAGGCAGTAACCGGCACCCGCCAACTACTGCTGTAAAACTGAAAAGAAAATGCCCCGTTCAAAAAATGCCGTTGCCAGCCGTGCACGCCGCAAAAATATCCTTGCCCAGGCTAAGGGCTTTTATGGTAAACGTAAAAACGTATATACCGTAGCCAAGAACGTATTGGAGAAAGGTCTTACCTATAGCTATGTAGGCCGCAAGCTGAAGAAAAGAGAGTACCGCACTTTGTGGATTGCCCGTATCAATGCAGGCGTTCGGGAAGAAGGTCTTACTTATTCTCAGTTCATTGATCGCCTCAACAAAAAAGGCATCACCCTAGATCGTAAAGTATTGGCCGACCTGGCTATGAACGAGCCAGAAACCTTTAAGAGCCTGGTAGCTTCTGTAAAGTAAGCTTACCTATAGTTTGAAAGTTGTTGAAAAAGCGAACAGAAATGTTCGCTTTTTTTATGGGCTTGAGCCTCATCCTCGTTCCTTCTTCCCGACCTATCAGTACGGGTCAAGCTCTCCCGGAGAAGGATGCCTCCGGGGATTTGATTTACTATCTTCAATTAGTATTTCTTAACCGTTAGTTCTCTAGCATTTTAAAGATTGCATCATAGGCATCGGTTATTCAAATTTTGTTTTGAAGTTCTTCAAAGGTTCCCTTCTTTAAGAGAAGAAAGGCTGGGAATGAGGCGATAGTTGAAACGTAAGCAAAGCCCCGCAAAGGTCTCCCTCTCCATGAGGAGAGGGAACGAGGGTGAAGCGCCAAAACTTTAACCCTCACCATATTATTTTCCGGCTACTTTTGGCCCTGTTTTTTAAAACCCCATTGTTCAAAAGCTTATCCCGCTTCTGCAATAGATGAATAATACTTACACCGGTCTGGTGAACCAAACCTTCCACTTTCCGCAGGAAGGCTTCAACCTCAAAGACGATTATCTCCAATTTAATGGCCTCGACCTAAAAGCTTTAATTGACAAGCATGGTACCCCGCTGAAACTGACCTACCTACCTAAAATTGGTATGCAGATCAACAAGGCGAAGAACATGTTTGCCAATGCTTTTAAAAAGTATAAGTACACCGGCCAGTACAATTATTGCTACTGCACCAAGAGTTCGCACTTTTCGTTTATTGTAGAGGAAGCGTTGAAGCATGGTATTCACCTTGAAACTTCGTATGCCTACGATATCGAGATTGTAAACAAACTGTTTAGCCGCCGGAAGATTAATAAGGAAACGTTTATTATTTGCAATGGCTATAAGCAAAAAGGCTATACCAGCCGCATTAATAAACTCATTAATACTGGTTTCAAAAACGTTATTCCTATTCTGGATAACAAGGAGGAATTACAAGCCTACCGCAAAGGAGCCAAGCAGCAATTTAAGCTGGGCATAAGGGTTGCAGCGGAAGAAGAGCCAAGTTTCCCTTTTTACACCAGTCGCCTCGGCATTCGCCCTCGGGATATTCTGGAGTTTTATGTAGATGAGATTGAGGGTTTCGAAGATAAGTTTCAGTTGAAAATGCTACACATTTTCCTGAATAAAGGCATAAAGGACGATATCTATTATTGGAGCGAACTGAACAAGGTAATTAACCTGTACTGCCAGCTCAAGAAGATCTGCCCTGAGCTGGATTCTATTAATATTGGCGGCGGTTTCCCCATCAAACATTCGCTGGGTTTCGAGTACGATTACCAGTTTATGATCAACGAAATTGTGCGAAACATAAAGGGGGCTTGTAAAAAAGCCAAAGTACCTGAGCCGCATATTTTCACCGAGTTTGGCTCTTTTACAGTAGGGGAGAGCATGGCTCACATCTACAGCATCATTGGCGAGAAGGCACAGAATGATCGGGAAATGTGGTACATGATTGATTCATCGTTCATTACTACGTTGCCGGATACCTGGGGCATTGGCGAACGCTTTCTGATGCTGCCCATTAATAAGTGGGACCATGAGTATCAGCGAGTCGTACTGGGTGGCATCACCTGCGATAGCCATGATTATTACGATTCGGAAGAGCATATCAACGAGGTGTTTTTACCCAAAAACTCGCCGGACGATAAAGAGCCGCTGGTAGTTGGATTTTTTCATACCGGTGCCTACCAGGACCAGATTAGCGGCTACGGTGGTATTAAGCACTGCCTCATACCATCGCCTAAGCATGTAATTGTTGAGCCGGACAAAAATGGTAAGCTGATAGATTGGGTATATGCCCGTGAGCAAAGCGCCCAAAGCATGTTGAAGATTTTAGGGTATATGTAAAATGAAATAGCAGATGGCAGTCGGCAGAAAGCAGACTGAAATTTGCGATTCTAGATAGATTTAAGAACAGCCTGCATTTGCGGGCTGTTTTTCTTTTATGAAAAATTGATTTTCATATTTATTTGCTTCAAAGTTTTATGGCTTCCCTGCTAACTGCCCTCTGCTGCCTGTCTTCTTCTTCGCTTAACCTTTTTTAACCGCTATAGCAGTACACCGCAGGATGGATGCCGATGGCATTACCGCCTATTTTTACCCCACATCATTTTGATTGCCGCCATGCTTTTTTTCTCCCCCATAAAAAAAGGTATACTCCTATTATTTTTTGCCATAGCCGTATTAGCACTACATGCACAGGTAAAGTTGCCAAACTGTTTTTCTGATAACATGATTTTGCAACGAGACAAGCCTATTCCGGTTTGGGGTAAAGCTGCTTCCGGTGAAAAGATTGCAGTTGCTTTTGCAGGTAAAACGAAAACGACATCTGCTGATGCAGACGGCAAATGGATGGTTGCGCTAGATAAATTACCTACCTCCGCACAGCCCAAAGAATTAACCATAAGCGGTAGCAATACCGTCACTTTTAAAAATGTGTTAGTGGGTGATGTCTGGCTTTGCGGGGGACAAAGCAACATGGAGTATCCCATGGATAGAAGTATTTACAAGTACACCGCTCCTAAAAAGGGTGCTGATTCTGCCGCATTGGAATTAGCCAACACCAATAAGCCTGATGCCATCCGGTATCTGTTTGTGCAAAAGAACCAAAAGATGCAGCCTGAATTGCCAACAAAAGGCTGGGCCACAAGCTCTGATACCATTGTTCGATACATCTCAGCAACGGGATACTTTTTCGCTAAAGAAGTTTATCAAAAAACGGGTGTGCCCATTGGTATCATTCATGATAATTGGTGCGGCAGCCGCATTGAACCCTGGACACCTGATTGGGCGTACAAACAGTCAGCTGAATTTTCATCTCAAACTACCAGTGATACTTTTAAAATTGATGGAACGCACCCCGGCCAACTGTATAACGCACTAATTGCTCCGCTGTTGCCTTATGCGATTAAAGGCATTTTGTGGTGCCAGGGCGAAAGCAATTGTATGATTGACGACCATGAAACGTACCCGGCTAAATTCGAACTGTGGCTAAACACTTGGCGTACCCAATTCAAGGATAAAAATATTCCTTGTTATTATGTGCAGATTTCTCCGCACCTATACACCAAACGTAAAACCAATAGACCCGTAAAAGGCCCGGAATCGTTACCGCTTACCTGGGAGGCGCAGGCCAAAAGTTTGGAACTGCCCAATACCGGAATGATTGTAACGACTGATTTGGTCGATGATCTTTCCAACATTCATCCATCTTACAAATGGACGGTTGGGCATCGGTTAGCGCTACAAGTACTAACTAAAACATACAATCAAAAAGTAGGAGAGTACTCTGGCCCGGTGTACAAAAGCATGAAGGCGGAAGGGAACCATATTGTCCTCTATTTTAATCATGTTGGCAGTGGATTAATCAACAACGATGAACAGCTATTAACATGGTTCACCATTGCCGGGGAAGATGGAAATTTTGTCCCCGCTGTTGCTGAAATAAAAGGTAATAAGGTAGTGGTATCCGCAACAAGTATCAGCAATCCAAAACACGTTCGCTTTGCCTGGGACGAAACAGCCCAGCCAAATTTTTTTAATAAA
>CAXTDG010000422.1:0-4809 GCA_964242675.1 uncultured Chitinophagaceae bacterium | reverse complement strand
GCAGAAAATTTTATACAGTTCAATTTTGAAGAGTTCGAACATGGGGAAGAATGTGGTAATAGCCAATTAGCAAATGTGAAAATGCTATTTAGTTATCAGGTTGATTAATTGTAGTTGATTTAAAAAAAGATAAAAGAAATTAAGAAAGTGGCTTGTACGAATCGTTTGCAAATTTTCTTATTTGCTAATTGCTGCCCGTTTTTCGTAAAAAATAACCTTCCAGCGAATGCCGGGGCGATAAGGAGACAACGTCTACCTCTTTTTCCACCAGCAGCTTATTGAAACCGGCTATTTCGTTGCGGTGCATTTCAAAAATCAATTCGTTGCCAATGGTTTCCTGGTATTTCGGGGCAAAAGCAGTAAGCCTTAATTTTTCAAGTACTTGGGTATCCGGTGTTTGCAGGCTCACATGCGTTTTGGCCGGGTCAAACAGTTCGGCGGCACTGCCTTCTATCAATTTTTTCCCTTTGTCGATGATGATGATACGGGTAGCAACCTGCTCAATTTCGTTCAGCAAATGGCTACTTACGATGACCGTTTTGTTATGCTCTTTTCGCAGATTGATAATGATGTTTCGCATTTCGGCAATGCCTTGTGGATCGAGGCCATTAGTAGGCTCGTCCAGTATTACCAACTTCGGATTATGAATGAGGGCAATGGCAATACCTAGCCGTTGCTTCATACCCTGGCTAAAGGTTTTTACTTTGTCGTAGGCACGTTCTACCAGTCCTACTTTATCCAGTTCCGCCAACACTTCTTTTTTAGAAGGTTTCATGCCACTTAGCCGGGCCATCATATCCAGGTTGTCGAAGGCACTCAGATACTTGTACAGGTCGGGCCGCTCAATGATGGCACCTACCTGTCGTAGCACTTCGGCCCGGTTGTGCTGCAGTTCTTTGCCAAAAAGCTGTATGCTGCCGGAGGTAGGCCGAATCAGCGTTAGCAGCATACGCATGGTGGTGCTTTTGCCAGCGCCGTTTTGCCCCAAAAAGCCATAAACATCGCCTTCGTACACAGTAAACGACAAATCCTTTACTGCTTCAAAGTCACCAAAAGTTTTCGATAGATTCTTAATTTCTGCCAGAGTGTGCATGGTTGATTGATTTTTTACAAAAGTACCCGTTCGCCTCACTCAAATAACAGCTTTACGAACGGAGGGTTGACATCGGTAGCAGCAAAGACTACTTTTCTCAAAACTTTATTGACTATGAGAAAAGGAATACAACTTTTGCTGGTTTTATCTGCCACTGCTATTTTGGGAAATGCACAAAACGTAGGTATTGGAACCAATGCTCCACAAGACAAATTGCATGTTACGGGTGGAAACATCTTTATTAATTCTGCATCCGGTGGCCTTAAACTTGGCTACCCTGGAACCTCAGGCGCCAACTTTTGGGAGTATATTACCATTAATGGCGGTGCTGATATCCGCATGAAGAGTACTTCTTCAGCTGGTGCTGTCCGGTATCCTTACTGGTTTGGGCAACAGGGATTTTTAGGTCTAAACCTTGATACTCTGGGAGATCCAGAACCCAAGTATGCCCTGCATGTAGCCGCCCGAAACAAATATGCCATTTATGGCATTGCCAACCAGTATGGTTCAGATACCGTTGCTGGTGTAGTTGGTTATGCCAACTCTCCCACGCCGGTGCCTTTCAGTGCAGGCGTTCGGGGCGAAAGCAACTCCACTAACTTCAATGGTATTGGAGTAATTGGTATACAACGAGGCGGCGGTTGGGGCGTTGCAGGCTTTGCAAAAGAACTGGGAAGTGCAGGCTATGGTGCTGGCGTATACGCCGGTATTGGTCGTACAATTAGCGGCGGAACCGGTACAGGCGGCTTTGGCATATTGGCCGAAAATTATAATGCCAGCGGTATTGCTGGTGCTTTCAGGAATTACGGCGGTACTACTGGCAAAGCCCTGCAAACATCTGGCGGTGTACAGCTAACTGGTATTGGCGAAGGCGCAGATAAAGTGCTTACCAGCGATGCCAGCGGCAATGCCACCTGGCAGGCTGCACCACTTGCATTTGTACATAGAGCTACAACAGCTAATACATCAACCCATGTCACTATGCTTAGTTACCCCAGCCCGTTGCAAACTGATGTGGTTGTGGTAACGCATAATTATAACCCTTCCGGTGGCGGTTCAGTTGCTTATAACAGTCATCCTTTCGGTGTGTATTGGGTTAGTGGTACCTGGGCAATATATAATGAAGACATAGCTGCTATTGTTGGCACGGCCTGGAATGTGATAGTAATAAGGCAATGATAGTGATAGGTGGTCAATATAAATAGTTGCTCTTACTCGCTGGTTTTCACATCCCGGGTGGCATTCTTTTTACTTTTTTCTTTTTGAGCCGGGCTATTATCTACGCATGAAGCATTTAGGGCGTTGGCACCGTTCAAGGCTAGTGCTACTATTGAGCAACTCAACTGCTACCCTACTACCATTTTCCGAAATTTGCTTTATAAGCCGCTTCCTTCAAAGCGGCTTTTTTATGCCCTGCCTTTTGCACTGGCAACATTGTTGCGTATGACAACACACCTAAATAACACGTCATGCCTGCCACTAAAAAGAAGGAATCCACTATCAGGTCTACCATCAAAACAGATCGGTACCTGGCCCAACCCGGCAAATCTTTTTCCCTTAAAAAATTCGTTTCCGACGAAAAAGACCAGGGTGTAAGTAAAGAAGAAGGCGAAACCTTACTACAAAAAAATATAGATGCCCTTAGTGACTTACAGGAGCGATTGTATGCTGGCAGCCAGTATAGTGTTTTAATTGTTTTTCAGGCAATGGATGCTGCAGGAAAAGACAGTACCCTAAAGCATGTAATGACTGGCCTGAACCCCAGTGGCGTAAAGGTGGCCAACTTTAAAGTACCTAATAGCACAGAGATTAAACACGATTATTTCTGGCGGCACTACCTGGCATTGCCAGCTCGTGGTGAGATCGGGATTTTCAACCGCAGCCATTACGAAAATGTGCTGGTAACTAGGGTGCATCCGGAGTATGTGTTAAGCGAAAACCTACCCGGTATTCGTTCTGTAAAAGATATTGAACCTGAGTTTTGGGAACAGCGCTACAAGCAAATCCGTCGCTTCGAAAAAAACCTGGCGGAAAATGGAACGTTGATCATCAAGTTTTTTTTACATGTAAGCAAAGAAGAACAGAAAAAACGTTTCCTGGCCCGGATTGATGAAACAGATAAGCATTGGAAGTTTTCGGCAGCCGACCTTGAAGAACGGGCTCGTTGGGATGATTACCAGCAAGCATATCAGGATGCTATTAATGCTACTACTATAGACGAAGCCCCTTGGTATATTATTCCAGCCGACGACAAATGGTATATGCAACTGGCGGTAAGTAATGTTATCCGTACCAGCATGGAAAAGCTGGGTCTGCAATTTCCTTCTGTTGCTGCCGAAGCAGAAGCTGCCCTACAAGAAGCCAGGAAGAGGCTGGAAAAGGAATGAATGGTTGTGAATCGTAATTGTGAATAGGTTCAAATGATTTGAACTTTCTTTCGGGCTTCCAGACTTTCGGACTTATCGGCTACATAGCAACGCTGCTCAATCCGCAGAACTTTAAACCTTAAACATTAGACTTTAAACTTTTACAAATGAATACAAATACCGTAACTGACCCTAGAGTAGATGGATTGATAGAACAGGCAGATGATTTTGCCAAACCTATCATACGTCACCTGCGCCAACTGATACAACATGCCGTACCTGATGCTACCGAAACCCTCCGTTCCGGCTTTGCGTCTTTCGAATATAAAGGTCCGTTTTGCAGCATTGGTATTTTTAGCGATCATGTAAGCCTGGGTTTCTGGAAGCAAAGCCTGATGCAAAATGCAACCGATTTATCCAATATCAAATCAGAAGAAGATTTGCCCTCTGATGAGGAATTGACCAGTATCATTCAGCAGGCAGCACAGGCAAACGATGGCACTGAAAAGCCGGAATTAATTCAACAGGCTGGCGATCAGCAATTGACTGAAGACTTTACCGCTGCACTAGCTTTAAATATTCTGGCAAACAATGCCTTTACCAAACTAAATACCGGACAACAACAGGCATTTGTTTCCTGGATAGAAGAAGCCCAAACCAATATTGATCGTACGCATCGTATAGAAGCGGCCCTGCACCAGATAGCCGAAGGCAAAACACATGATGAAGCAGTAAAGCTGTAAAACGCTTTTTCAGTTTCTGCAAATAAATGAACCCGCTAACTTCCTGTTTGCGGGTTTTCTTGTAATAGAATCCTTTATTTTTAGCGTATGGATATTAAATCATTAATCACTATAGATGCTGACATTTTAAGTGGCCAACCAGTATTTACAGGCACCCGTGTACCTGTTGAATCTTTATTCGACCATTTGGAAGCAGGAATTTCATTGGATGCATTTTTAGATGATTTCCCTTCTGTTTCTAAAGAGCAGGCAATTGCTGTTCTGGATATTGCCAACCATCTGCTCACTTCCAAAAATGTTGAGAAACTGTATGCGGATGCTGCTTGATGAAAACCTGCCCAAACGTTTAAAGCAAGACTTTCCTGACCATGAGATTTTTACCGTTCGGGAAAAACAGTGGCAGAGCAAGAAAAATGGTGAGTTGTTACAACTCATGCTGGCAAATAATTTTGATGCATTACTAACCTTCGATAAAAATCTTCAGCATCAGCAAAACTTCATAAAGTATAGCTTAACCGTTTTTGTTTTAGTAGCGCCAATCAACACTTATGAGGTACTTACCAGGCTGTCCCCACAAATCAATCTATTAATACGTTCAGAGACTTTG
>CAXTDG010000421.1:0-4814 GCA_964242675.1 uncultured Chitinophagaceae bacterium | reverse complement strand
GCCTCAAACAACGCATTGTTCAAATTCTAGGTAACAGCTATAATTCCAAACTAATACCGGCCCAAGAAAATACGGATTACCTTACCATCCGGGGTTTTGTAGGCAAGCCCGAAACGGCCAAGAAAACCCGTGGAGATCAATATTTTTTCGTCAACAACCGTTTCATTCGCAGTGCGTATCTCAACCATGCAGTTATGTCGGCTTTTGCCGAAATGATACCGAAAGATAGTTTCCCGGCATACGCATTATTCATCGACCTCGATCCTACGCAGGTAGACATCAACGTACACCCCACCAAGCAGGAAATAAAATTTGAGGACGAAAAAATTGTGTACGCCTTTGTGCAGGCCGCCATCAAACATGCCCTGGCGCAGTTCAGCGTAGCGCCATCGCTCGATTTTACCCTCAATTCCGGCATCCAGCAGTTAGATGCGGTTAGCCAGCCTTTCACCAACGATAAACAAGAGCAAGCGGCGGCTTCCGATTTGTACAGTTCTTTTACCCAAAAGCACCAGGCACATGCCATACCGGCCAGCAATCTGCAAAGCTGGAAGGAAACGCAGCAGCAAGACCGGGACATAAAAACTGCTATCACCCGTCAATCGTCCTATACCGATCAGGATGATTTAGGCCCAACCGCCGTACCCTGGCAAAGCGAACTCACCAAGCTACGCCAGCAAATGGTGGAGACTGAACCGGAAGTAGCTACCCTGGAATACGAGCAGCCCCGGCAGCATAAGTTATCTTCTCTGTTAAACGATACGCCACCCGTACAAATTCATTTCACCTATATTTTGGCCCAGGCCCGGCAAGGCTTCTTTCTCATTCATCAACAGGCTGCCCACGAACGTATTTTATACGAACACCTACAGGAAGCAGCCAACGGCCACCCGGTAGCTACGCAGCGGAGCCTGTTTCCGGCGCAGTTGCAACTTGGCCCCGCTGATGTAGCTATTCTAAATGAATTGCTACCAACGCTCCGGCAACTCGGTTACCACATCGAGCCATCCGGCGAAACCTTCACCATACAAGGCATCCCTGCCGATGTACCCGAAGGCAATGAGGGCCGCATTATTGAGCATGTAGTAGAGCAATTTAAAAATTTCAGCAGCGAGGTAAAGTTTAGCAAGCGGGAAAAACTTATCCGCAGCATGGCCTATTATCAAAGCATCAAACCCGGTCGCAGCCTCGCCGAAACCGAAATGCAGGCCCTCCTCGAAAGCCTGGCCGAATGTGCCACGCCCAACGTTACCCCCGGCGGCAATCCGGTATATGTAGAGTATACACTGGAGCAACTCGGCCGTATGTTTGGACGATAGGTCACCGATTGACTCCGCTGAGGTAGATAGACCGATTTGCTGCACAAAAACAAATCTAAGTACATGGGTGGCGCCTGCCATTGCGCCTGCACCATTCCTAAAGGTGAAAGTTGCGTAATGGGCGCAAAGGCACCGGGCTATCCGTTCCAAGTCCGCAGCGGCGTAGGAAGTTCGCAGCTTCGCTAACTAAACCTATAAGGTCTATTTTGAAGTTTGCCATACATCGAAGTCCGAAAAAGACCTTATAGGTTTTATCCCTGCGCCGCTTTGCGGGCTTTCCACTACTATCCCTGGCGCTTCCAAAATCTATTATACATGTCCTTATTTAACCTTCCTGTTATTGAACTTTAAAGAACCGGTAGCCGTTACAGAAACGCCTGCTTTTCATCTGATAACTGACAACTGTTCTCTGACAATTAAACAACTGACCACTGAATTATGAACCGCCTTGCCAACGAAACCAGCCCCTACCTTTTGCAACATGCCCACAACCCGGTCGACTGGTTCCCCTGGGGTGACGAAGCTTTGCAAAAAGCCAGACAGGAAAACAAACCGGTACTGGTAAGCATTGGCTATGCCGCCTGCCACTGGTGCCACGTTATGGAGCGGGAAAGTTTCGAAAATGAAGAAACTGCTGCCCTGATGAATCAGCATTTCATCAACATCAAAATTGACCGGGAAGAACGCCCCGACCTGGATGCTATCTATATGGAAGCAGTGCAACTTATTGCCGGGAATGGTGGCTGGCCGCTCAATGTGTTTCTCACGCCAGAGGCAAAACCATTTTATGGCGGTACTTACTTTCCACCCGTACAAGCCCATAATCGCTCCTCCTGGACGGACGTGCTGCATTCCATCAACGAAGCCTGGCAACAGCGGCCACAGGAAATACTCTCTCAGGCCGACAACCTAACCGCACATATTGGCTCATCTAATTTCCTGGCAAATTTCCCTGTTCAGGAAAATGGTTTTTCGCAGGAGCAGCTAAATACAACCGCCGCCAACTTGCTAAAAGTAGCTGATATACAATGGGGTGGATTCAGCCGGGCACCTAAGTTTCCGCAAACAGGTTCTATTACTTATTTGCTGCGCCACTATTATTTCAGCAAGCAATACCACAAAAACAGCAGCGAAGCCGAAGCAAAACTGGCCGAACAAGCTTTAGAGCAAGCTTTACTGAGCCTTGATAAAATGATTTTCGGTGGTATTTACGATCAGTTGGCTGGCGGTTTTGCCCGCTATGCTACCGATCCGCATTGGCAAATACCCCACTTCGAAAAGATGCTCTACGACAATGCGTTGCTCATTTCTACCCTCAGCGAAGCATATCAGCTTACCCAAAAACCGTTGTACCGGCAGGTGATTGAGCAAACCATGCAGTTTATTCAGAATGACTGGGTGTCGCCTGATGGTGGTTTTTATTCAGCATACGATGCTGATAGCGAAGGAGTGGAAGGAAAGTTTTACACCTGGTCGAAAGCGGAAATAGAAGCTATAATAGGAGAGGGGGCAGACACCTTTTGTCAGTATTATCAGGTAGAAGAAGATGGTAACTGGGAAGAAACCAACATTCTCTGGTGTTTGCAACCGCTGGAGGAGTTTTGTAAAGAGAATAATCTGGACGTTGCTATTACAGAAACTCAGTTTAGTACTGCCCGGCAAAAACTGCTGGAGGTGCGCAACAACCGCTTCAAACCTTTACTAGACGATAAAATACTGTTGAGCTGGAATGCACTGATGATAACTGCCTGTTGCAAAGCTTACGCTGCCACCGGCAACGAAGACTACCGGCAAATGGCAGAAAGGGCGGCCGCTTTCATTGAAACAAAAATGAAAGATAGCACCGGTTACTATCATAACTATAAGCAGCGGGCCAGCAATCCTGCTTTTCTGGACGACCTGGCCTTTTATGTTCAAGCACTCATTCATCTACAGGAAGTAACGGCCGATCAGCAGTATTTACTTACCGCCAAAAGCTGCCTTGAAAAAGTGCTTCAAAATTTTTTAGATACCGAATCGCCGTTCTTTTTTTATACCACTGCCGGACAACCTGATGTAGTGGTTCGCAAAAAAGAATGGTACGATGGGGCTACCCCTTCAGGTAATAGTATAATGGTCTGGAATTTATCCTATCTTTCAGTCGTGTTCGATAGAGCAGAATGGAAGCAGCAGGCGGTAGAGATAATTGAACAGTTAGGGGCTGCAATCATTAAATATCCCTCCTCTTTTGCCAATGCTGGCCTTTCAATGCAGTTATTAGTAAATGGAGAATATGAAGTGGCTATTAACGGAGCAAATTCAAAACCAGTGCTGAACGAAGTATTGCAACACTATTGGCCTGATAAAATTTTGCAAACACAGTTACAACTAGATAACCAGTTCCCTTTATTTCAAAACCGCTGGCCTAAAGGCAGTGAATATGAAATTTTTCTATGTAAGAATCAGACCTGTAGCCCACCTGTAAAAACCATTGAAGTGCTATTGAAAATGCATGAAGAAGCGTTTTAAAGAAATTGAGAGATTTACAGGTTACTTATCAAAAAAAAAACAATAAAGCAAAAACGCTTACGTTTTTAATTCTAGTACACTTTTTTGCTGATAGACGTTTCAAAAAATTTTCTTTCGATTTTAGAGAAATTTTTATCAGTTATGCAATATCAACGCACTTTATTCAGTTTTTGAGTATGAAATGGGGGTATCTCCAGAATCATCCAATTTTCTGACCGAGAAACAGCAAAATGTTAAAGTCCTTTTTTTATATTTGTCCGGTATCTGCAAATCGTATTAGACTAATGAGAAATTTCTTTTCATGTATTACCGCCTTGGCAGCAATGGCTGCGGTATCAACAGGGTGTGGTAAAAAAAGCGCCAAGGGGTTGCCCGATAATGGGCAGTTGGTGGGGCAGGCAAATGCCGCTCGTCAAAATCCCCGAAAGCCAGCCGGTATGGTGTACATTCCACCAGGAACCTTTCATATGGGGCCAAGCGATGAGGATGTAAGCTATGCACTTACTGCCCGTAATCGCCAGGTTTCTATTCAGGGTTTTTACATGGATGCTACAGAAATTACTAATAATCAATATCGCCAGTTTGTGTACTGGGTTCGTGATTCTATTGGCGCAAAATACCTTGGCTATGTGAAGTCAGGCGCTGATGGCGAAGAAGCAATTGACTGGAAAAAGGCTCATACCATTAAGTGGGGCGACCCCAAAGTAACAGAGCAACTGGATGCAATGATTATTGCTGCTCCTGACCGCCTGTATGGTAAGAAGGAAATTGATGTAGAAAAGCTGATGTACAAGCTGGAATATTTCGATCTGGCTGCTGCAGCTAAGTTTGAAAGCAAAGGCAAACCACGTAGCAATTTCATCGTAAAAGATTCAGCTAAAATTTATCCTGATACGTTGGTGTGGATGCGGGACTTTTCCTACAGCTACAACGAACCAATGACCAAGCGTTATTTCTCTCATCCTGCTTTTGGAAACTATCCTGTAG
>CAXTDG010000420.1:0-4819 GCA_964242675.1 uncultured Chitinophagaceae bacterium | reverse complement strand
ATCTTTCTCAATCTTTTCTATAAAAATGCGAAACTGCTCTATATAGTGTTCCAGTGTTGGAAACACATTGATATGATCCCAGGCAATGCCGGTTATAATAGCAATATCAGGATGAAGGAAATGGAATTTTGGAAATTTATTAAGCGTACTAGCCGGGTACTCGTCGCCTTCGCAAACAATAACGCTGGCGTCCGTTAGCTGTACACTTTGGTCAAAACCTGCCAGGCGTGCCCCTACCAGGTAGTCAAAACTATGGCCGCTTGCCTGTAGCACATGCATAATCATAGCGGTGGTTGTGGTTTTGCCATGGCTACCACCTACTACCACACGGGTTTTGTTGCGGCTTTCTTCGTAAATGTATTCCGGGAAGGAGTACACAGGTAATTTTAGTTCTTGTGCTTTTAGCAGTTCCGGGTTGTCGGCTCGGGCATGCATCCCCAGAATAACGGCATCCAGGCCGGGCTGCACATTGTCAGCATTCCAGCCCATTTCTTTTGGTAGCAGTCCTTCATTTTCCAATATGGTGCGGCTAGGTTCAAAAATATCGTCGTCGCTGCCGGTCACTGCATAGCCTTTGTGCTTCAGCGCTATGGCTAGCTGGTGCATTACACTACCGCCAATTGAAATAAAATGTACATTCATGTATCCCTAAAATTGGGTGGAAAAGTACAGCGAAGCCGCAAACGGATGTTAAAGCCATTTATAAGCTTAGGCAAGGTGTTTGTTTCCGTGCAACAAACTACCTTTACAACCCGTTAAGTCCATTAAAAATTGAAAATATGAAAAAACTAATCCTAGCTGTATGCCTTGCTGCAGTTGCACTAGCCGTTACTTCCTGCGGCGCAAGCCGTCGTGGCACAGGCTGTCCCAGTAGTTGGGAAGGGTATCGGTACCGTGGATAACAAGCTATAAATTTGCCTTATGAACTGGATATTACTAACAAGCGCCGAACAACTTTCTGATATAAAAGAAAAATCGAAACAACGGCCACAAGTTATTTTTAAGCATAGCACTCGTTGCAGCATTAGCAGTGTGGCCAAAAGCCGCCTGGAAAAAACTACTCCACCTGTTAACATTGATTTCTACTACCTGGATTTGATTTCCATGCGTGGTCTTTCGAACACGGTAGCCGAAACATTTGGCGTGCACCACGAATCGCCGCAGGTACTGCTGGTAAGCAATGGCGAATGTGTGTACGACGAAAGCCACATGGGCATTTCCATGCGGGACATTGCGGATGAAGCAGAAAAATTTGCGGTGTAAAAAAACAGCCGTTTAAAGTTAAAGGTCTAAAGTTTGAAGTTCGGAATGCTGGTGGTGCTACCACGATTCTTACATTGTTCGTTGTTCACTTTTCATTGTTCATTTGTATTCACGCCTCACGACCATTCATTGACCATTCACCATTCACTAAAATGATTGTAACCATATTTGGCGCTACCGGCATGGTAGGTGCTGAACTAGTACGCAACTGCCGGGCATTAGGCTATCAGGTTCGGGCATTTGGCCGCAACATCGAGCCCATGATTGATGAAGACCTGCGGAGCGAAAATTTCGAAGCGATTAAAGGTTACGTATTCGATGAAGGCGATGTGCAAAAAGCTCTGAAAGGTGCTGATGCTGTGCTGAGTGCATTAGGTGGTGCTACCGAAGGCAGCGACCGTACCCGTAGCCTGGGCATGAAGAATATTGTAAGTGCCATGGATAAAACTGGTATTAAACGCATTGTAGCTATTGGTGGTATTGGTATTTTGCAGGTAAATGAAGAAGACTCTACGCTGGTAATGGATACGCCTGATTTTCCACATTCATTTTATGCGGTAAGCAAAGAACATGAGCAGGCTTACGAATACCTGAAAGCTTCTAAAACGGACTGGACATTTGTTTGCCCCCCAACCATACAACCCAAAGCTGCTACCGGGCATTTTACCACTGCTGCCAACCAACCTGCAGGTAGAAATTATGTAAATGCTGGTGATTTAGCCTTGTTTATGGTAAAAGAATTAGAAGCAAAAGACTATATAAAAGAAAAAGTTGGAATAGGCAGCACCGTATAACTGTCTTTTTAAAATACAATGAGCCCTTCGGAACAACCGGAGGGCTTTTTTATTTGCAATTTTTCAACCTATTAAAATAAGTTATTCTATATCGTAAGTTCTTTTTGCTCTTTCCTATAACCCATTCACTCTATATAGCTATTATTCTCTCGTTAGCATCTGTTTGTTTGCATCTGCATTGCTGCCAAAGGTGATTTAAACACAAATCATCATCCTCTATATACTTGCCTTACTTACAGCTAAAAATTTTTAAAAGCTGTGTTTCCCTCATTGCCTACTTCGCCGACTACAACTGTACGCTTGCCAATACATTGTTTTTAAGCAAGCTTTTCTTTCTCATTCTCTCATTTCATTGCTGCCTCATCCCTTCCTCGAAGCTTTCGTTCCTCCGTACGTTTTTTCATCCTTAAAATATCCATTTATGCCAACAGATCATCAGGCAATTGCAGACCCGGTAGCTAAACCCAAGCCTACTGCTGCTATGCCTTCCGGCAACACTGCAATGGCAGATTCTCTTGCAGATTTGCATCCGATTACACTTAAATACATTTCACTTGGAGGAGTTGGCGGCTTTTTAGGCGCGGCCACTACCGCAATTCTTACCTGTCCCGACGGTGTTGGGCGTTTTCAGCATTACGTAGGTGGGTCCATTTACTGGACACCAGCAACTGGTGCCTACGAAGTGCATGGTTCTATCCGTGCCCGCTGGCAGGCCTTAAACTGGGAAAAAGGTGTGCTACGTTATCCTGTAACTGACGAAACAAAAACGCCGGATGGAATAGGACGTTACAATCATTTTCAAGGTGGTTCCATCTACTGGTCGCCAGCAACTGGTGCCTTTGAAGTGCATGGCGAAATCCGTAACAAATGGGCTTCATTAGGCTGGGAAAAAAGCTTCTTGGGTTATCCGCTTACCAATGAAACTACTACACCAGATGGCGTGGGCCGTTTCAATCATTTTCAGGGTGGATCTATTTATTGGCACACTGCAACCGGTGCACATGAAGTGCATGGTGCTATCCGGCAATTCTGGGCCAACATTGGCTGGGAAAAATCTGCTTTGGGCTATCCTACTTCCGATGAACTAGGTGTGTTTACCGGTGCCGCTCGTATCAGCCATTTTCAACATGGATCCATTTATTGGTCGGCCACAGCCGGGGCCAGGCAGTTATCAGAAAGGGTAGGCGTGCATGTAAAAATTCTGACAGCTCCAACTGTGCCGCTGAACGAAAGCCTGGCTGCTATGCAGGAGGTATATGCAGTAGCTGGTCTTCGGGTAGATTGCCTGAGTACAGAAAATCTAAACCTGCCTGACCTGAACGATGTAGATGCAGGTGCTTGTGTCAGTGGTTCCACCACAGCCGAGCAGAATCAGTTGTTTGCCAATCGCAATTTTGTGGGTGCCAATCAAGTGGTAGTATATTTCGTTAGGTCTACCATTCCAGCGTATAATGGTTGTGCTGCTCATCCTTCTGGACGGCCCGGAGCGGTAGTAGCCCGGTATGCCACCCGCTGGACAATGGGACATGAACTGGGCCATGTACTAGGCTTGCCGCACGTAGGCGATACCAACCGCATGATGTATGGCGGGGGCACGGCCAACATTACCAATCCGCCACCAGATTTGGTTACCGGCGAAGTAAATACCATGCGGGGCAGTGCATTATCTACGCCTCTTTAATTTAATCATTTTTAAAACATACAAACATGCCTCAGAATAATATTGCGGACCAGTTGATGGGCTATCTGCACCAGGAAGAACCTGACTATGCAGCTGCTGCCCAACTGGGCGATGCTGCTATGCCATTGCTAAAAGAAATTGTAAAGGGAAGTGATGAACGCCTGGCTGCCAAAGCCACTAGCCTGATTGGGATGATAAACAGTAGCCAGAAAGGTGATGCGCTGGCAGAAGCTGCCAAGAATCCATCTGTTGTGGTACGGGTGGCTGCTGCTGCTGCTGCCGCTAACCTACAAAGCGACCAGGCAGAAAAGGTGCTTCGCAACCTGGTAGATGATTTGGATATTGGTGTATCCAAGTTTACGTTGCGGGCTATTAAGGCTAAAAATCTGTCTGCTAATTTTAAAGATAAGTTGCAAAGCTTATCTACCAGTGGAGCTTCAGACTCCATTCGTACCATGGCAAAAGATGTAATGGCAAATAAGTAAGCGATCCTTAACCCCAAAATAAAACAGGCAGGCCTTGAAAAGGGCTTGCCTGTTTGTTTATTGAATAAAATATTATAAAAACTATTTTCGTCGCTTCCAGCTGAAGGCCAGCAGCACACCAAAAATGATGGCTAGCAGCATCCCAATTTTAAAATTCTTAATTAGTTTACCTACAATGAGGCCACCTATAACAGCAATAAAAAAAGCAACCTGGCTACGAGTAGGATTGAACACTTTTATAATGGATAATTGACAATTGATAATGTCTGATGAGAGAATAAATTCAGGAAGAAACGAACAGATTTTTGTGGATTGGCATTGAAGGTAATTATCAATTATCCATTATTAACTGTCAATTATTTTCCTAGTGCAATTAGGTTAGCCATTAGCCGATAAGCACCCGGTACACCGGCAGGTAATTCTCTGAAAAATACGAGGCTGGCATACACGAAGTTTCCTTTTCCATACGGTGCTATCAGTAATGAGCCGCTGCTCTCCGGTTCATTTGTATCATGCATGGTGAGTGGTGCAGCGTAGTGGCTGTCGCTGCCTTCGCCCTGGTAAGTGCTGCGTTCTTGAAGCCAACCTTCGAAATC